>CAZKEW010000194.1:2181-4228 GCA_964551885.1 uncultured Eubacteriales bacterium | reverse complement strand
CGAATTCTTCCTTAAGGCGGCGGCTGACTTCGATTCAAGATCAGGGATAACTGTAATGTAGGCACTGTCGAAAAGCCTGTGGACGTCGCTTCGGAGCAACAGGCCGTTATGGACTGCATGCGGGCCGCTCTCTCCATAAGGCTTGATATGGGCGGCTTCGAGAGCCGGAAGCGAATGTTCTTCGGTAATCGCGCAGGAGCGTCTATAGGCATCCGTAACCGCGACCTTAAAGGCGCCCTGACCCAGGCGCGGCCGGATGGTCGTCTCTTTGCCGTAGCGGACGCGTTCTTCCTCGAATTGATTATCTGTGACGCCGACGAAGAATTTCATAATTACCTAATTTATTACCCAATTAATAGGGTCATACCTATTTCTTACGCTTCACCTGCATCCATTTCGCATCCCGACCTCTGCCAAGGCATTCTATCTTCCCCAGATTGCGTTCCTTTTTTAGCACTTTCCTTATCATTTCGACACTTACAAAGGGGCACCTAGCTTGAATGTGACCGATTGAAAAAGCACCATCCATTTTGGAAATAGCTTCGAGAATAAGCTCTGTTTTGGCTCCTCTGGGCTCAGCGACCCGCCCGAGGCGTTCCTCGAATTCTTTATAGGCCGATTTGATTATGAAAAGGATATAGTTGATATAAGGCCAGGGGTCATGCTTGCCCTCGTGCCAATGCGCGGAACTGAGCTCGAGCGTCTCGTAATAACGCTCCTTGTTCTGCTCGATGAGGCGCTCAAGGCTGATATAACGGCCGACTTCATATCCAAGCTGATAGCACTGGAGGAGAAGCAACAGGCGCGACACCCGGCCGTTACCGTCACGGAAAGGATGGATGCATAAGAAATCAAGATTGAAAGCAGCCATGGCAATTAGTGGCTGCGCCCAGCGTTCTTTAAGGGATGATTTCCACAACGCGACCAGTTCACGGACGAAAGCCCGGGCTTCGGTTGCCGGAACCGTCCTGAAACGAATTCGGGTTCTGCCGTTCGCCTGCCGCTCGATGATGTCGCCGTTTTTTTCCTTATATTTCCCGGCATCCCATATTTCGCCACGACATAGACGATGCAATTCCAGAATGGTCTTTTCTGAAATAGTGAGGTTCGCTCCTTGCCCGTGGATCCTCATAAGAGCTTCTCGGTAGCCCTTGACTTCTTCTTCATTTCTATCGCGGAGAAGCGGCTTGCCAAAAATAAGGGTATTGATTCGGGATTTTTCCACTTCCACGCCTTCAATTCTGTTTGAAGAAACCGCGCTTTCGATGAGTGCGTGTTCACGGAGGACTTTGAGCTTCTGCGGCGATTGCTTGATAAACATATCCTGTTTCCCGCGAGCCTCACCAAGTTCGGCGAGATACCATGATGTTGTAGTTGGGATCGTATCGTGCTCTGCCGAAAGTTGCCGGAGAGTCATCATGATTGCTGCCCTCCAAAAGGCTCGATTTCTTGTTTTATCCGCGTGGGCTTGGTTACCATTCGATGCGCCCGCAACTTTTTCCTGGCGGCTTCGAGCTGAAGCAATTTGTAGCGGTCGGAGAAGAGGGGGCGGCCGGCGCTCGACCTCTCGCCTCCACTCGCCCCGAACACCTCACGCTCGCGGCTGTCCGGGTCGCGCTTGAAATACTCCTCAAACTGCCCCGCCGACACAAATCCCATCTCCCTCACTTTGCGCAGCATCGCGGCAAAGCTCACGCCGAAATACCGCTTCAAATAAAGCACCTGGTCGAATGTCAGCCGTCGGCCGCGGAATTCCTTCTCGATGATCGCCCGGACCTTGGAGGCGGGCATCAGGAAGCAGGCCGCGAACGTCTGGGCGAATTTCTCCCGCGGATGGTAGAGGGAGACATACTCGTCGATGAAAATGCCGGGGTTCGCGTTGAGCGTCCCCGAGCACCAAAACATATCCTGCTGCTTGCCCCTTGGGGAAATACGGCATTATGTCAGGGTTTTGGCAATAAAAATGTGGGCGGCGGACATGGGGTTAGAATAAGTTGCGTCTATTTTCTCTCTTCCAGGGGACATCTGATCCTCAGGGTATTTTTCA
>CAZKEW010000194.1:0-2171 GCA_964551885.1 uncultured Eubacteriales bacterium | reverse complement strand
GACAGTATTCGTGGGCGGCGGTGAAGGCCTGGCGGCCGGGTGTGTCGGCGCTGTTGATGAGGGCGAAGGCCGCTTCCCTGTCCTCGAGGAAGATGAAAGCGCCGGAGAGCTTGGCGCCGCTGGGGATGGGAAGGCGGAGGATGCGGCAGCCGTTGAGCTCGGAGAGGGCGAAGATGTCGCGGATGGGCTCATCGCCGAGACCGAGGCGGCGGCGCTCCTCTTCGGCCAGGCGCTCGGGGGAGATGTTGGAATAGACGGGAGCGAGCTCGAGACGGCGGTTGGGGCCGACGCGGTTGGCGCGGCGCTCGAGCCTCAGATAGTCGTCGCAGTATCGTTTGAAGCGCTGGAGGAGGGCTTGGGAGGCGGGGTCGAGGCCTTCGGGCCCTTTGAGCGCGTCGCCCCGGAGGAGCAGGCTGAAAGCGGCTTCTTTCTCCTGAAGGAAGTAGCCGATGTCTTTTTTGAAGAAAGAGGCGATTTTGTTCAGAGTGGTGAGAGACGGCGCCCTTTTATCGGCCTCGAGGAGGGAGATGAACTCGCTTGAAAAACCCAGGGCGCGGGCGAATGCCGCCTGGCTGAGGCCCAGCTCTGTGCGGGCTTTTTTGAGTTTAACGCCGAGGACCCCTTGCATGCCTGTTTAACGCCCCTGCAGGGGACTATATAACATTATGTTAGGGAAAAGTCAATAAAATTGTTGGCTGCGGACAGGGGGTTAAGGAAAACCAGACAAAAGAATATAGGAGAAAGAGATCTAAACCAACTATATTCGATAATGTAAGAATATCCAACATTGTCTTGACATCTTTTCATACATTGATATAATGATAGCTCAGGAGAAGAGTGATGATTTCATTGGGTCAAAGAATAAAGCAAATCCGGGAGTCTCTTGGGTTGAGCCAACAAGCCCTGGCTGAGAAACTGGGTGTCTCACGCCCGTCAATATCACAGATAGAGAATGGAGAGAGGAAGGTGTGCGCCGAAGAGCTCAAGAAATTAGCTGGAATCTTCAACATGTCTGTGGATGCCCTATTGGATCCGGGTAAAGAGCCGCAAATCATGATCAGAGAGAGCCGGGAAGCCTATGGATCCGAAGCCACACCCCGGATGAGGATTAATATCCCCCAGAAAAACCTCCAAAAGTTCAAGGAAGTGCTGATCTATATCCTAAACAAGGTGGGAGCAAAACCTAGCATCGGCGAGACGGTCATTTACAAGCTTCTCTATTTCATCGATTTTGACTATTACGAGAAGCATGAGGAGCAGTTAATCGGTGCCACATACCTGAAAAATAAGTATGGGCCGACGCCCCTTGAATTCAGGAAAATCGTGGACCAAATGATGGTTAAAGGGGAAATCATCGAAGTTAAGGATAAGTATTTTGAGTATCCTCAGAGAAAGTACCTTCCTCTGAGGAAGCCGGACCTGAGCATTTTGAAAGGCAACGAGATAGAAGTCGTTGATGATGTCCTGGGCAGGCTTTCCGACATGAACGCCCGTCAAATCAGCGATTATTCCCATAACGACGTTCCCTGGCTGACCACAGAGGAGGGCAAGATAATCGAGTACGAGGCCGTATTTTACAGGACGTCGGCTTATTCGGTCCGGGAGTATGATGACGCCGTTTAAGGAAATCACCCGCCTCCCGGAATTTGAGAGGGATATGAAGAGGCTCCTTAAAAGGTTCCGGTCCCTCGAAGACGATCTGGACAATTTCATCAAGACCGAGCTCAAACTCTTCCATAAACTGGGCATTGATAACAAAGGCGTTGTGCAGATAGCAGGGTTGGGGATCCAGGCCCTCAGAATTTATAAGGCAAGAAAGTTTACTTGTCGATCTCTTAAGGGGAAGGGCGCTCAGACGGGAATCCGAGTGATATATGCCTATTTCGAGGAAAATGATAGGATCGAGCTTATTGAAATTTATTATAAGGGTGACAAGAAGAACGAGGATAGAGAGAGGATACTCAGACGATATAGGAAAGGGGCTGAGTGAGGGAAGGCGCTCTTTTATCGGCCTCGAGGAGGGAGATGAACACGCCCAAAAAGCCGAGCGGGGGGATTTCTTTCTGCCAGATCCCGACCTCGCCTGAGATTCCCGAGTAGGAAGCTTCGTCTAAGAGTCTAAGAGTTGGGATTGACATTTTGCCAGAAGAGGCTTATGCTATGTCTGAAAT
>CAZKEW010000193.1:0-4266 GCA_964551885.1 uncultured Eubacteriales bacterium | reverse complement strand
TACGCCGCCATCGGGATGTCCGACACCGTCTCCGGGGCATGCCCCGGAGACGGTGGTGGAATGAGACGATTCGCTTGCCACAAATTGTCAGGAAAGAGGGCGGGGAGGAGTCTTCAAAAAGATCTTTAAACCGACGCCATCTACTAATCGGGAGGCTTTCAAGAAAATCCTCCGTTCTCCCGCACTTGAACATAAGGGTAATGGCTCCGTATGGGAGAAAGACAGAACACGCCACGGTGGTGAACAATATAAGCGATGGGAAAACAAGAATGATTGGGAGAACCGCGTAAAGCCTAACAGCGTGTGGCCGAGTAGCGACGTTAGGAAATAGGGAGTGCGGGTAATGCGTGTTCTTTCTAGTCTTCATTTCGAGGCAATGTTTAATTGGCTGTGCTCTGAGCTTCCACAGAGTGTTCCGCTTGGGGAAATTAATATGCACTTCGATAATTTACTTGACGACATAGATGCCGAACACTTCGAGGATGAAGAAACTGGGCTTATAAGCAATCTTTGCTCAGCGCTCTATACCGTAACACAAAAGGCAGGGCACATTCTTACCAAGCTCATACCGGCTGATGTCAGAATGGATAAGGTCAAAGAGAACTTCGAGGAAAGACTACGGGAGGTACAAGAAGATCCTTTAGGAGTGAACGCCACGCCGCATGATCTCGAACTAATCGACGAGTATTTCCGGTTGAATTCCTGATAACCGCGCTGAGAAAAGACAAATTCAGGGGGAATGGAAAATGGGAAGAATTATCTGGTTTGTGGTGTTGCCGCTGATGGCGCTGCCGCTGTTCAGTATGCCCGGCAATACGGCCCCGGTGAGCAGGCCCCGTATGCTTGTATGTGCGCCGGTAAAGTCGGCCAGCCAATGCGAGCCGGGAATGGCTTTCACTCCGGGCAACGGGAAAGAGGGCTGGTGTTGCTACACACAGGAAGACTAGACGGCTTGATTCCCTGCCGGTGGTTCGACGGCAGGCCCTGCCGTTTCACAAGCGGGCTATACGGGGCTTAAGCCGCGATGAGAGCCGCGAGGCGGTGCGTATGATCTTCTACCGCGCCGTCGAACCCGGCCGCGTCGAGATCGTCCGCGTATTGCATGACCGGATGGAGCCGAGCCGGCATATGGCCGCAGGTTCGGATCACGACACATGAACGAGGCCTTCGCCCGCATCAAAATCAACAAACTGCTTGAGGCTGCTGGTTGGCGATTCTTTTCGGAAGGTAACCATCCCCCCAACATCTGCCTTGAACCCAGCGTCGCCATCAAATCTGCCGATTTGGATTCACTCGGCGATAACTTCGAAACGTCCGAGCGCGGCTTCGTTGATTTCCTTCTGCTGGACGCCAAAGGCCTTTCGCTGATCGTGCTGGAAGCCAAGCCCGAGGACAAGAACCCGCTCGTCGGCAAGGAGCAGGCTCGCAAGTACGCCCGCTCCCAGAATTGCCGCTTTGTCATCCTCTCCAATGGCAATCTGCATTACTTCTGGGATCTGGATCGTGGCAACCCCTACGTCATCACCTCGTTTCCGACCCCGGATTCGGTGACCGGCTACAAGCAGGTCACCCCTAACCCCCAGCGCCTCGTCGAGAAACACGTCGAGGTGGACTACATCGTCCTGACCCAACGCCCAACGTATCAGGCCGAGGCCGGGTGGAAGAACGAGTCCGAACGTCGGACCTTCGTCCAGGCCAACAAGCTCCGATTCCTTCGCTCCTACCAGCTTAAAGCGCTCCATCTACTCCAGGCAGCGGTTCGGGAGGGAAAGGATCGCTTTCTCTTCGAAATGGCGACGGGTACCGGAAAGACGCTGACCGCCGCTGCCGTTGTGAAGCTCTTTCTGCGCTCCGGCAACGCGAAGCGGGTGCTCTTCCTGGTCGATCTCCTTGAGCTAGAAGATCAGGCCAAGAAGGCGTTTACTGACTTGCTTTCAGCCGATTTCCAGACTGTCATCTACAAGGAGAACCGCGACGACTGGCGGCGCGCCGAAATTGTCGTCACCACGGTGCAGTCGCTGCTCTTCAACAACAAGTTTCAGCGCATATTCTCGCCGACCGATTTTGACCTAGTCATCTCGGACGAAGCCCACCGCTCCATCGGTGGCAATGCCCGCTCGGTCTTCGACTATTTCATAGGCTACAAGCTGGGCTTGACCGCCACGCCGCGCGATTATCTGCGCCGTTTCGATAAGGATAGCCCTTCCACCCGAGACCCCGCGCGAAGCCGAGCGCCGGCTGCTGCTCGACACCTACCGGACCTTTGGCTGCGAGAGTAGCCAGCCAACCTTCCGTTACTCCCTGCTCGATGGCGTCAAGGACGGCTATCTCATCAACCCGATCGTGGTCGACGCCCGCACGGAAATCACCACCAAGTTGCTCTCGGAAGAGGGGTTCATTGTTTCCTTCAAGGACGATACCGGCGAGGACCAGCAGGAAGCATTTGAGCAAAGGGAGAAGGGAGTTTGAGAAGCGCTTTTTCTCCGAGGCGACGAATCAGATTTTCTGCAAAACTTTCCTGGAGAATGCTCTTCGCGATCCCGTCAGCGGCGAAATCGGCAAGTCCATCGTCTTCGCCGTCAGCCAGAACCATGCGGCCAAACTGGCGCAGATCTTCAACCAGATCGCCGACTGCATGTTTCCGGGCAAGTACCAGTCGGACTTCGCCGTCCAGGTCACCTCCCAGATACCGGACGCCCAGCAATTCACCATCAACTTCGCGAACAACAATCTCCTCGGCTCGGGCACCTTCATTCCAGCCTACAAGACCGGCAAGGCGCGGGTCTGCGTCACCGTCGGGATGATGACCACCGGCTACGATTGCACCGACATCCTCAATCTCGGGCTGTTCCGGCCAATCTTCTCGCCGACTGATTTTATCCAGATCAAGGGGCGCGGCACGCGCAGGCACGATTTCCTGGAGCAGCTTTTCGACGATGCCCTCCGGGCAGGCGTCACCCAGCTACAGAAAACCGCCTTCAAACTCTTCGACTTCTTTGCCAAATCTTAGTATTAAAATAGTATCGTTATTGTATCTATTATGGTATGTAGGTCAATTCTTGAAGGTGAAAAAAGTTCGACAATGCCGAGCTTCGTATGACGCCAGAAAGGGGAATGGCGACCAGGTCTCAGCCGCTCGCAAAGAATCCCCTGCCCTGGGCCAGTTCAATCCTGTCCCCGCTGCGCTGTGTCCAGTCGCCGCGTCCTGATGGCGTTTCCCGGATCTGAAAACCCTGCCCGCGTCTGGAAGCCCCACAGATCGCCCGTGAAGGCGCGTCTCTATGTGGGAAGGAGGAAAAACGGCCCGCCACGGCCCGAAGAACGCGGCCAGCGCCCGACCTTTTCAGGGTCGTCTCAGAAAACGGAAAATAAAGTACGTTAAGCCAACGGGATATATGCGGAATGCCGATTTGGCGGCTGGCTGTTCCATTGCTTCCAAAACCAACTTGCCAAGACATACAATATCTTGTATAATTGCGATATGACCAATCCCAAGCCCGTCGAGTTCCGGGGCAGTTCTCTTGATGACCTGCGCACCTTCCCGCTCGCGGCCAGGCGCGAGGCGGGTTATCAACTCGATCAGGTACAGAACGGCCAAGAACCGGACGAGTGGAAGCCCATGAACACCGTGGGTCAAGGCGTGAAGGAGATTCAGATTCGAGATACTGCCGGAGCATTTCGAGTCCTCTACGTTGCTAAGTTTGCCGATGCGGTCTATGTGCTTCACTGCTTCCAGAAGAAGACAGAGAAAACCAGTAAGGCCGATGTGGACTTGGCCGCCAAGCGTTACTGCGACTTATTGGAGGAGATAGACCAATGAGTAACCAACGATTTGCCAGCGTCTGGGATGCCATTGAGGACACCCCGGAAGAAACGGAAAATATGAAGCTGCGTTCCGTCCTGATGACGGCGCTGAAAAACCACCTTACCCGCACCGACATGAGCCAAGCGCAGGCCGCCAAGCTCTTCGGCGTGACTCAACCGCGTGTCTCTGACCTGATGCGTAGCAAGATCAACCTCTTCGGTCTCGATGCGCTGGTGAACATGGCAATAGCTGCTGGGCTGCACATCGAAATGCGGGTACTTGAGGCCGCCTGACCTTCTTGAAACTCGCCGTTCTGCACCGCGCCAAGCGAGAACGGTTTTCGAGAACATCCCGGCCACGTTGGCGCTGGGCGCAGCCGATTTCTCAGCAAGGCTTCTCGCAGACCCTCGTCTGTGAGAAAGAACGTGTGTGCCGTGGCCACGATGGAAAACCGCGGCCTT
>CAZKEW010000192.1:0-4299 GCA_964551885.1 uncultured Eubacteriales bacterium | reverse complement strand
TTTAGACGCAGGAACTGTCAAAAAGGTTCCATCGAAATTGCGTTTTTTTAAAATTCTTACTTTTTTTATAGGAATAGAGATGATTCCCCCCGTGTAAAATTCGGAGAGATGGCGGGCGATTCCCCATGTCTTCATCTTTTTTTCTGTGATCATGATAATCGGCCGCTCGGAAATATCGCCGCCGCCGTCACGCTTTTTCACGCCGTTTCCTCCTGTTTTGGGGATGCGGCGGACTGGATCTTCACCGCAACTTTCCCGAAAACTGGCGTCCTGAGCCCGGGCTGGATAAGACCGGACGGGGCCTGACGCAGTTAGGCGCAGGAACCTATCCCCTTCGCGACCAATGACTACAGGGATGAGGAAGACGAGGAGGAGATGAAAGGCCGGCCCTTGTTTGGACATCCGCCGGATTTCGGTTATTTTTATTACGGCTCCATCTGGTACCGGGATGAGCTCTGGTCCGGGGGCAAGGTTATTGATTACAATAAGGATGGGAAAATAACCGAGCTGGAAATTTTAAGGTGGAATGATCGCCATTCTTTCGACCCGCGGCGGCGTAGAAAAGAAAAAGGTGAACATTGGATAACTTTAGACTCATGAAGAGTGTTTAGGAAAGGCTAAACCTTCAAGGGCCGCTTTAGCCATCTCCGAGAACCGCCAAGTCGGGCGGCATGCAGGGAATAAGACAGGAGGAATAAACAAGAGAACTTTTTGGCCCTTGATTTCGTATAAGATAATGAGGCTTCGATCTAAGCTTCATGATCTGCCTTAGTTTGACGCCCGCCAGGAATAACGAGAAGAAGTGAGAAATAAGACAATGCGCAGATTGATCCCACTTGCCTATCTCTTTTTTGCGGTATCTCTTTTTTCCGATGCTTCCACGGCGCCCTTGGAAGCCCCCAAAGCAGAAAAGCCCCCGGTCATTGATGGAAAGCTGGATGATCCGGTTTGGCAATCGGCCCTCCGCCTGGCCGATTTCAAGACTTGGCAGCCTGACTATGGGAAAGATCCCAGCCAGAAAACGGAAGCGTATTTCCTGTTTGACGCAGAGAATTTTTATTTTGCTTTCCGCTGCTATGATAAGGAGCCGAACAAGATCAAGGCCGCTATCTCCAAGCGAGATGCCATATTCCAGGATGACTATGCCGGTGTCTTTATAGATACATTCAGCGATAACCAGAATGCTTACGCCTTCATGATCAATCCCCTGGGCATTCAGGGAGACGGGCTGTTGAACGTCAACGGGAACTTGGAGCCCACGCTGGATATGGTCTGGTATAGCAAAGGCCAGATCGACGATCAAGGCTATACGGTGGAATGCCGTATCCCCTTGCAGAGCATTCGGTTCCCTAACAAGAAGACGGTCGTGATGGGGATGTTTTTTTTCCGACAGTTCGTCCGGTCTTCGGAAATGTCGAGTGTGCCTGCCTTTTCACCAGAAAAGGGAGGCGTGATTTCCCAGGGCCAGCCCATTTCTATCACGGGACTGAAGTATCACCGCGTGGTGGAGATCCTGCCTGCCGTGACCCACTCCAACCGTTTGGCTATTCAGAAAGGAGAGTTGAGGCGGGACGAAAGACGGACCGATTTCAGCCTGACGGCTAAAGTTGGCCTGACATCCGACCTCACCACGGATACCACCTACAACCCGGATTTCAGCCAGGTGGAGTCTGACGCCGGTCAGGTCGATTTTAATCTGCGATACTCTCTCTATTATCCCGAAAAGCGTCCTTTCTTCCTCGAGGGCAACGAGTACTTCCAGTTTGCGGGGAATACCGAGGGAGCGCCCCTGATGGCAGTTGTCTATACGCGGACGATCATCGACCCCATCGCCGGGTTTAAATTAACGGGCAAGTTCGGAGGCAAAAATACCATCGCCGCCATCTACGCCAGAGACGACCTGCCCGCAGATTCTGCGGATGTCCAGCCGGATTTTTCTATCGTGCGCTACAAGCGCACGTTCAAGGATGATAATTATATCGGCGGTTTCTACACGGCCAGAGAACAGGGCGGCGGGTTCAACCGTGTCGCCGGATCGGATGGGCGCATCCGCTTGTCTCAGACATCAATAGCGGAATATCACGTTTTCGGCTCCTTCACGAAAACAGCGGGTGGCGTCTCGACTGTCGCCGGCCATGCCCTTGGCCTGAGATACAATTACGGCACCCGAAAAGTGAACCTGGACATCGGTTATCAAGATGTCTCGCCAAATTTTCAGGTCGATACCGGTTTTGTCACCCGGACGGGGTTGCGCAATCTGGCCATTTTTTCGATGTACAGTATCTATCCTAAATCCAAGTTCTTTCAAAGAATTGAGCCCTTTTACTGGAGCTACCACCTTTATGATACGTTTTATAAGACTTTGGAAACCTTCAATCTCTTTACTCTGCGCTTTCAATTGCCCCGCAGCACCCAGTTCCGTATCGACGGGATTTTGGGCAACGAAGCCTTTGTCGGCGAAAAATTCAATCGCCATGGTTTCGGGTTCCGCTGGCAAAGTCAGGTTGTTAAGCAGCTTTACCTGGAAGGGTTTTTCCGGCGGGGCGGGTCTATTTTCTATGACCCCGAGGCGCCCTATCAGGGCTATGGGAACAGAGCCCAGTTTTCCCTCGAATACCAGCCCGCGGAAAAGGTCGATTTTGTCCTCAGCCTGACTTACACTGATTTTTACCGGGAATCGGACAAGCAAAAAATCTATGACTATGCGATCTACCGCAGCCGGAATACTTTCCAGGTCAATAAATACCTGTTTCTTCGGGCCATCTTTGAATACAACACCTTTTACGACCGGCTGACCGTGGACGCGCTCGTCTCATTTACCTACATCCCTGGGACGGTCGTCCACATCGGCTACGGATCGGCTTATGAGAAGTTAGAGTGGACGGGCGCCGAGTACATCGGAAGCAAAAGTTTCCTGGAAACTCAGCGCGGGTTCTTCTTTAAGGTTTCCTATCTCTGGCGCTTTTGATTCGGAACCTCAGGCCAGGAATTCCGCGGGCACATTTCGAAGCCGCACGATGTCTTTCACCCTGTCGGCGACATCAAATCCTTTGGCGCAGCGGACAGAGCAGGTGTTGCAGGTTTGGCAGGGGGCCTGAGGCAAATCCAGGGAGAGAAGCAGCTCGTGAGCCTCGGAGATGTTTCTGTAGCCGTAAGCATACATGTAGCTTCGCATGAGCGAGGGAATAGGGAGATTCCCCTTGCAGCCGCTTAAGCATTGCTGGCATCCCTGGCAATAGAGGCCTCCCCCGGCGACTTTAAGCTCGAGGTCTTGTTTTTCTCGCTCCGTGAGAGTCAGGTCTGCCATCACCGAGAGGTCTTCATCCAGCTGGTCGAAAGTTGTGCAGCCGGGAATAGCGGTCGTGACGTTGGGGTCGTTGAGCACCCATTTCAAAGCTGCTTTAACATTGATCGGGCGCTGTTTCTCCTTATCCCAATAAACGCCGGCCAGGGTTTTCATGGCGATGATCCCAAGACCTGCCCGAGTCGCTTCGGCGATGGCTTGGCGCACCTCCTCGCGATTGTCTTGGCGGAAATTATATGCGGTCAGGACGACGTCGTGGACTTTGCCTTCGATGGCAGCCCGGATGACTTCCGGTTCGTTGCCGTGCGTGGTGACGCCGATAAACCTGGCCTGGCCCTGTTTCTTGACGGTTTCAAGAGCTTTGAGCAGGGGCTCATAGAGAACCTGATCCCCCTTCAGGACGTTATGCAGATAGAGGATATCGACATAATCCAGGCCCAGCCTCTTGAGGCTGATATCAAACATTTCCAGGAAAGTCTCGCCTTTGGTCTCGGGCGAAAAATCTCCCGTCTTTCTGTCTCTCGGGTCTCCAGGGACTTTGGTAGCGATGACAAAGGAATCCCGCGGCCGGCCCTTGACAACCTCGCCGATCATGCCTTCGTTTGTTCCCCGCTGGTAGCCGTGGGCGGTGTCGAGAAGGACAATGCCTTTGTCGAGAGCTGCGCGGACGAGGTTGGGGTTATCGGAGTTCATCACCCCCAGACTCACAATAGGGAGCTTAATTCCAGTCTTCCCCAGGGGGCGATAGATAAATTTTTGAGGCTTGACCGTCTCAGTTGTCCCCGAGGCTGACTGCGGGCTTGAAACCGCCGGCTTGACGCACAGCCCGGCTAAGCTCGCGGCTCCGAGCTTGAGAAAGGACCGGCGTTTCAGTTTATGGAAACCTTTCGTCATGACTGACCTCCCGTTTCTATTAGGCTTCCGCTCGAAAGCAACCTACTAATGCAAACGCAATAAATATTGTTACTTTGTCATCGCGGGCGAAGCGTGGCGAT
>CAZKEW010000191.1:0-4308 GCA_964551885.1 uncultured Eubacteriales bacterium | reverse complement strand
CATAGAAATTTAGTGAGAATGGGTGGCATGGCGCTAGTCCCCGCCCGCCCGCAGCGAACAAACCGCGGAGACACTATCAAAGACTTTGATTTTACGGTATTAATCCCCCCTACCCCCCTTGAGCAATCAAGGGGGGCCATAAAAACCTGTAAGTGTCTCCGGAATTGTCGGTGGCGGGTGGGGGGGTCTTCAGCGAGGACGGACGGGGATGCGCCGTGACAGGACCCATTCTCATCACTGAATTAGAGGCAACATGATCCCATTTCGTTTGACAGAAGAATGGCTTTTATTATAAGTTTTAATTTCGTTCAGGAACAAGGAAGAAGAGCGCATGAAATTCTCCACATTCGATGATGTCATCCGATTCGCCATCAAACGCGAAGAGGAAGCTGCCAAGGGCTACGGCGAACTCCAGAAGATAGCCCAAGAAGAGGCTGCCAAGAAACTTCTCCAGGACCTCGAAGAGGAGGAGAAGAATCACAAAAAGATCCTTCAGGGATTGACCAAGGTAAAGATGGAAGCTTCCGCAACCGAGGATGTCAATGATTTGAAAATCAGCGATTATCTGGTGGAAGAACCCCTCAGCCCCGAGATGAATTTCCAGGACCTTTTGATCTTTGCGGCCAAGAAGGAGAAGAAGGCGGCCGGGCTTTACCAGGACTTAGCCAAGAAATCCAAAAAGGAAGAGCAGAAGAAGCTGTTCGAATTTCTGGCCAAGCAGGAAAAAACTCATAAGCTGCGCCTGGAGCTCGAATACGAGAAACATGTCCTTTGGGAGGATTAGGTTGTTCAGAGGACAGAGGCCATCTATATAATAAAGGAGAAAAGGCATGGAAAAGTGGGAATGCACGGCCTGTGGTTACATCTATGATCCCGCGATGGGTGATCCTGAAAACGGCATCAGCCCCGGGACCCCCTTCGAAGATCTTCCCGAAGATTGGGTCTGCCCCCAGTGCGGCGTGAGCAAAGAATTCTTCCAAAAAGTTGCCTAAACCCGTAGAATAAACAAGGGAATTCTGATGAACGTCGTCATCATTGGAAACGGTTTGGCCGGGACCATGTCGGCCAAAACACTGCGAGAGCTGGACTTGGCTGTGGAAATCCACGTTTTTGCCGAGGAGAAGTATCCTTATTACCCCCGCCCCAACCTCATCGAGTACCTCGCGGGCAAGCTCCCCTACGAGCGCGTTTTCGCTTTCGCCGAAGAATGGCACGTCAGGCAGAAGATCAATATGCATCTGGGAGACCCGGTCATAAGGATACTCCCCGGATCCCAGGAAATCGAGCTAAACGGAGGCCGGAGGGAAAAATACGATGCCCTGCTCCTGGCCAACGGCGCTTCCTCTTTTGTCCCTCCGATCAAGGGAGCCGACAAGCGGGGAGTCTTTTCCCTCAGGACATTGGACGACGCCTCGGCCATCCTCGACTATGCGAAAGATCACGGCCAGGTGGTTATCATCGGCGGAGGGCTTTTGGGACTTGAGATCGCCAGGGCCATGAAATCCAGAGGCGCTGATGTCGAGGTTGTCGAATTTTTCGACCGCCTCCTGCCTCGTCAGCTTGATGTTCAAGGAGCGGCCCTTCTCAAAACCCGGATCGAAAGCCTGGGGATAAGGGTTCGTCTGGGGGTAACGACGGAGGAGATCCTTGGTCAGGAAGAGGCGAGCGGCATTAGGCTCAAAGGAGGCGCGGAAGTAAGCGCCAATATGGCCATCATCGCCGCCGGCGTCAGGCCTAACTTAGGACTGGCCAAGGAAGCCGGCCTCGCTACAGACCGCGGGCTTTTGGTCGATGATTGGCTGCGGACGAACCAACCGAAGATATTTGCCGCCGGCGACAGCATCCAGCATCAGGGTAAGATTTACGGCATCATCCCGGCCTCTTTCGATCAAGCGAGGACAGTCGCCTACAACATCCTCGGCCAGGAGAAAAAATACGAAGGGACAATCCCCTCGAACACCCTGAAAGTGGCGGGCCTCTACGTCACCTCGGTCGGTCAGGTGAATCCAGAAGGAGGGAGGTTTCAAGAAGTCAGAAAGCACAAAATGGAAGAAGGCGTTTATAAAAAGATCGTCCTTCAGGATGGAGTTCTTGTGGGAGCCATCTGGATGGGGACAAAAAAGGGAGTCAATGAGATTTCGCGGGCCGTCAATTCGAACCTCAAAGTGAATCAGTGGGTCAACAACCTGCTTGAAGACACATTTGATTTTTCCGTATTATGAAAGCCAAACCTGTCTTTGTTTTTCTTGCAACCCTGCTTCTTGTGTTGTCTGCCCGGGGTCAGCTCCAGGTGAACGGCTATCTCTCCTTCGAGTATGAGAACGGTGAAACCCAGAGCGAATTTCCCGACGGCACTTTCGAGAAGGTAAGGGCCGGCCTTTTCTTTTCAGGAAAAACGGGCAGGATTTTTGACTATAACCTCGAGGTCCAATTCAAGACCGAAACGCGTGTGGAGATCGAAGAGGCCTGGGTCGGGATTCGCCCTTCTGCGGCCTTCCATCTGAAGCTCGGGTTCTATCTTGTGCCTTTCGGCAAGTACAATACCTCCAACCGCCCATATCAGACCCGCTTCATCGAGACGCCGCTGCCTCAGGCGTATTTGTACCCGGAGAGCTGGAGGGATATCGGGCTCTTGGCCGAAGGCAGGACCGGTTTCCTTCACTATGCCGCTTACGTGGGGAACGGGTTGCGCGAAGGCGCCGATTTACAAGCCGGTCAGCAGGTTAAAGATAACAACGGAGATATGGCAGGCGGAGGGAGGATAGGCCTTTTCCTGAGCCAGTCGTTTGAAGTCGGTTTTTCTTATTACCGGGGAAAATATGACAACGCCAACAAGAGGAACCTGTCCCTCCAAGGCGCTGACGTGAGCTGGGAGACCGATTCGTTTCTTGTTCTTTATGAATACAGCAAGGCTGATCTGGATAACCCTCCAGGCTATTCTCAAGGGGAGGCCGAAGGACATTATGTCCTCTTCTCGCTCGATTTAGGTGATTTTTCGCCTTGGGGAAGCTTTCAGACGTTCGATTATTCAGACCCCTTTCACGGGTTAGGGTTCGTCGAAGGAATGAGCGCAGGTTCAGGGATTTCTTATGATCGCAGCCGTTGGGCCATCGGCCTTGTTTTTTTCGCTTCTGCCAATGTTTTGATCAAGGTCGAGTATGATTTTAATGGTAAGGGCAAGGTCAATCTCAATAATGATGTTCTTTTTGCTCAGGTGGCCCTGCATTTTTAATCTTTAAAAATTCCTAAGGAAGGATTCGTATGGCTAATGTGGTCGTTCTCGGTACGCAATGGGGCGATGAGGGAAAGGGGAAGGTTGTTGACCTGCTGACGCCTTCTTTTGATGTCGTCGCCCGCTACCAAGGCGGACACAATGCCGGTCATACTGTTTATCTCGACGGCAAGAAATTAGTCCTCCACCTCATCCCTTCCGGCATCCTTCATCCGGGGAAATTATGCGTTATCGGCAACGGCGTCGTTTTCAGCCCCAAAGCCTTCCTGGAGGAAAAAGCCGAGCTCGAGGTCCACGGCGCTTCCATCTCTGATAATCTTGTCATCAGCCGCCAGGCTCATCTCATCCTTCCTTACCATCCGCTCGTCGAGAAAATCTCCGAAGAGAGGAAAGGGGAGAAGAAAATCGGGACGACGAGCCGGGGGATCGGGCCTTCCTATGAGGACAAAGTCGCCCGCTGCGGGATCCGGGTCGGCGATATGCTCGACCTTGATATCCTCCGGGAAAAAATCGAAGCCAATGTGGCGGAGAAGAATGCCCTTCTCAAGGCTTACAATTACTCTCTTCTTAACGCAGAGGAAATTTATAAAGAATATGCGGATTATGCCATCCGGATCAAAAAATATATCGGCGATGTCTCATTCCTTCTTAACCAGAAGATTCGGGAGGGCAAATCGGTCTTGTTTGAAGGAGCCCAAGGAGCGCTGCTCGACATCGACCATGGCACTTATCCGTATGTCACATCCTCCAATTCCACGGCCGGGGGAGTCTGCACGGGTTTAGGGATAGGCCCCACCAAGATCGACGCTGTCTTCGGGGTGACCAAAGCCTACACTACACGAGTGGGAAGCGGACCGTTTCCCACCGAGATTCATGACGAGCGAGGACGATGCATTCTCGAGCGGGGGAACGAGTTCGGTGCTACCACCGGCCGGCCGCGCCGCTGCGGCTGGTTTGACGCTGTCGCCGTTTCCTATTCCTGCCGCATTAACGGAATTGAGAAAATCGTCCTCACCAAGCCCGATATCCTGGACGTGTTCGAGGAAATCCTGGTGTGCGTAGGCTACAAATACAAA
>CAZKEW010000190.1:0-4326 GCA_964551885.1 uncultured Eubacteriales bacterium | reverse complement strand
CCCTGAGCCAGCGAATTCGTTACCCTTCCCCCTCAAGGAGCTGAATCAAGACCGTGTGCTCCCCTTCGGGCAACTCGAATTTAAAAGAGCCGCCCTTAAAGACTTTTTTGACCTGATTATCTAACAAGAATTGGTATTTTCCCTTTTTTAAAAAGTTTATTGTTACCACCCTCATCTTCAAAGCTTTGAATTCAAAGGAGACCTCGTTCTCCGAATAGAGAAAATGCCGAAAAATAGCGCCGCCATTGGTCCTGACAATTTCCTTCTCTTCTTCGATGAGTTTGATCCTGGAGGAGGAGACTTCCACCTGGTAATGCCTTCCCTGGATGGCAAGGCGGGAGAGTTTTCCCTTCCCTTCGGGTTCGAGCATCCCGAACCGAAACCCCTCCCACGGCGTAAAATCCAGGTATTCTTCGAGGCCGATAAGGGCAAACAAAGGACCCCAGCTTTGATACCTCTGGCCTCCTGCCTCGCCGGTGCGGGAATCAAAATTTTCAGGGCAAAGCTGGAAATTTTTCCAGCTGCGGAGGAACAGGTCTGAGCTTTTTTGGGCGAACTCTGCAGCCACAGCATCAAATCCATTTGCTTTCAGACCCTGATAGACGAGATAATTTGTCGGCGGCCAAATCGTTCCCCTCCAGTACTGTTGGTCTTTGAACAACGGGTCATCGCGCGAGATCGTGGGAAGGATGTAGTCCCCCCAGAATTCCTTGGGGTTAAGCAGGCGTTTGATCATCAGGAGGGCCTTTCTCTGGTCGGGTATTCTGGCGAGAAGCGGATAGAAATTGGAGGCGGCTTTCCTTGTTGAAAACCTGCCGTCCCAGTGCCGGTCAAAATAAAACCCCTCTCTTTCATTCCAGAGGCGGCTATTGATGAGCTCTTTCATTCGCTCGTATTCCTCAAGATAAGAAGTGTAATCTTCAGGGATGTTCAGGATGTTGGCCATCTGCGCAAGACAGTAGGCATCGAGGGCGTAAAGACAATTGAGGTCCAGGCAATTCATGGTCAAAGTCCCTGTGTCCTCACTGAAAGAAGCCTCTTCCCAATTGGGCAGGTCATCCTGGCCTGACTCCCACATGGCCCTCGATTTTCCGCTGGCTTTTTCCTCCCAAGAGGGAACGGCTCCGGCCACAAGCCCTGCGTCCGAGCCCCATTCGAGGAGCCCGTCGCTGTTGCCGTCCCGGCGGGGCTGGCCATTCGGTTTGGGCGCTCTCCAGAAAGAATGCCACTTCTTGAGATAGGGATAGGCGAACTCGAGCAGGTCCAGGTCTCCCAACTTCCCGAAGAGCTTCAAGACGACATAGCTTCCGACAGGAGGCTGGGAGCGATCAGGCGTCCCTCCAAACCGGCTGCGCCAGTTGGGGATGTTGCCGTTCGGATATTGCGTTTCCAGAACGGCTTTGACGATATCTCGAACATGCCGCGCGCTTTCGATCGACACTTCGAGGGCATTAAAGAACGAATCCCATTCGAAAATGGTCCAGTGGTCGGGCGCGCCGTTAGGCTGAGGAAAGATCCAGCGCCGTCCGGCAGGTGTATAGAGCCGATGATGATCCGGCTGATAGAGGATCATCCAGAAAAGGTTGTTGGTGATGGACTCGGCAACCCCCTTGAAAAGCCCGTCGATTTTCACCCTGTTATTTCTGTACCTTTCTTCCTCTTCTTGCAGGAAAGAGTCGATTGTTTTTATGTTTTTATAGCGATAGACGTGGTCTCTAAGGGTTTTGGGGTTATCGCCCACTCCGGCAACAAAGTAAAGGGTCCTCGCCTCGTCCATCGGGAAAGCAAGGGAAACGTCCTTTCCCTCTGAGGATACCTTGACTTCTCCTTTCCGGTCAGTCCAGAAAAGATACTGAACGTTTCCGCTCCCTTCACTTTCTCCCTGGATTTGGCCGTCCGGTTGGAGGCGGTATTTTCCTGTGAGGTTCCAGGGAAAATAGTGCGCCACTTCGAGTTGGATATATTTCGGTGCGCGGATGCGGCCGATGACGGTCTTTTCATCGCGCCGGCACCACTCCATGGTCAAGGTATCGGGTTTGGATGCCGGCTTGATCAGAATGGGGGTATCACTTCCCTGTTTGAAGGGAAGGCTGAGGTCAGCCTTGATTCTTGAGTACTGGCCGTCGGGAGAATGAGGACCGACCTCGGAGATGAGGTAAAAGAGGTCGTGGCCGTCAGCGGTTTGGGTTTCTTTTTGGACCTTCACAGAGAAGGCGAAGATGACGTCCTTAGAAGGGGCGATGGCTAATCCGAACCAAGCCTTCCCTTCTAAGGCGCCGATGTAAACGGTCTTCCAGGGGTAAAAAATTTCCGCTTGGAGGAATGGAATTGTCCACAGAAAAAGGAGGAGGAAGCCGATGAAAAAAACAACTTTTTTCCGGGGTTTCATTTCTATAAATTTTTTCTTTCACCTTTTAATTTACGGCAAAACCGGTCATAAATCAACGCGGAAAGCTTATCGATCCAGCCGGGTCAGTCCATATTTTCGGGCCCATTCCAACGCTTCCGCATGCTCGCTTCGCTTGATCCTCCGCGAGATATCAGGATATTCCATGGCCTTGTATTCCGGCCGGTACTGACTCATCAGGTTGACGTAGGTTGTCGGGGAAACCTCTCGAGCGACAAACTTGATGAAGTCCTCAGTGCCCGACACTCTATTAGGCATGATCAAATGCCTGAGCATCAGGCCTTTTACGGCGATTCTGGTTTTATCAAGCTTGAGCTCTCCGACCTGGCGGTGCATTTCTTTGATGGCCAGCTTGGCGTAATAAGGATAGTTATAAGCTCCGGATGAATATTTTGAAGAAAAAGCAGGCTGCATGTACTTGAGGTCGGGAAGATAGATATCGATAACGCCGTCGAGGAGTACGAGAACCTCGAGCATCTCATAGCCTGAAGTGTTATAGACAAGAGGAATCTTGAGGCCGAGTCGGATGGCCCGCTTGAGCGCTTTGACGATGCTGGGAACGTAATGAGTGGGCGTAACGAGATTGATGTTATGGCAGCCGAAGCTCTGGACTTTGATCATCGTCTCGGCCAGTTGCTCGTCCGATATCTCCACGCCCTCACCTTCGATGCTGACGGTATAATTCTGGCAGAAGACACATCTGAGGCTGCAGTTGGAAAAGAAGATGGCGCCTGATCCTCCCTTGCCGACGAGAGGCCGTTCTTCGCCGAAATGAGGAAAGGCGCTGGATATTTTGACTTTCGCCGTGGCCTGGCAGACTCCCGTTTCTCCTTTGATCCTGTTGACCCGGCAGTTTCTCGGGCAGAGGTGGCAGTCTTCATAGATGGCGTAAAGCTTTTCGATGCGTTCGGAGAGAAGGCCCTCTCTTTCCAAGGCTAAAAAGCCGGGATAGTCCTTTTCGCCTTCATCCGCTTTAAAGAGCCATTTTTTGGAGGCTGAAGAAAATCTGGAGACGAAGAAGCTTGATCCCGCGAGAAAGAGGGATCTGCCGAGAAAATGCCTTCGGGAAATCTTTTCCATCTTCTAAGGCGCCTTTTTATTCCCGGCCAAGGCCCGAGAAATCTTATGCTGTCGGCAAGCCGCTCTGGATATAGTTTGTGGTTGCCTCGATAAAAATATCCAGCTCCCGCAAGGTCGAATAAATGCTGGGTGTAATGCGGATAGCTCTTACCTCATCAGGCAAGGTGAACACCGATTGATAGACCTTGTGCTTCTCGAAGAGGACCTGAGAAAGGCGGATCACGTCCATTTTTTCGACAAGGAACGTTCCGATGCCGCAGGACTGAGCGGGGTCAAAGGACGTCAGAATCTTGACTCCGGGGAATTTCTCTAAAGCCCTGGCCCAATAATTTTTGAGATACCGCAGCCTTTCCTCTTTTCTCTTCGCGCCGATCCCGTGGTGAAAAGTCACGGCCTCTCCTGCTGCCAGCCAGATAGGCTCGGGATGAGTGCCGTAATGTTCAAACTTGCGGATGTCGTCGCTTTTCGGGTCGGGAGCTGGAAAGAGCGGCCAGATCTCTTTGATTTTTTCTTTTTTCACGTAGAGGAAGCCTGTTCCGATGGGCGCCATCATCCATTTATGGAGGTTGGCTCCGTAGATGTCGCAGTCCAGGTCTTGTTGTTTGAACTCAAAGTGACCAAATGCGTGTGCGCCGTCGATGACGACAGGAATACCGCGGGGACGGGCCATTTGGCAGATCTCTTTGATCGGGAATATCTGCCCTGTCGTGTTCGTGATATGACAGACAAGGATGAGTTTTGTTTTGGGCGTGATATTTTTTTCGAAAAGCTCGGCCAGCAGGGAGAGGTTTGGAGGCGGATAAGGAAAAGAAAACATCTTGACCACAACCCCTTCTCTC
>CAZKEW010000189.1:469-4359 GCA_964551885.1 uncultured Eubacteriales bacterium | reverse complement strand
CATCAGATATCTCCAAGCCAGGTCACCCATTTCAGGTCCTTTTTGACGGTCTTATACAGGTCTTCATCCGCCGTGATGAAAACGGTGGCCTCCTCAGCGGCCAAAGCTAAGTAACTGGCATCATAGGCTGACCGGTTATAGGTCCGGCTGAAATTCAACACCCTGGGATAATAAAGATGAAGATCTTTTAGCTTAATTTCCAGGCTTATAAACCCCTCGATGGCTTCGAGGATTTTTTCTTCTCGAATCCTTCCTCTTTTTTGAGCGATGATTAACCCGTTCACGACTTCATATTCCAAAAGAGAAGGCGCCAGGAAATCGAGGTCATTGGACACATATTTATCCAATAAACTGATGGCTCTCGGGCCGAATTCTTCATCGGCGAGGTACCACTTCAAGGCCACGCCGGCGTCAATCACGACCCGATTCACGGCCTTTTCTCCAGTTGTCTTTTTGACTCCTTGAAGACGTCTTCCGCCTGAACCTCTGCCTTTAAAAAGGCCTTTCTTGCTTCCATAATCTTCCTGTATCCTTCTCTTTTCTTCGAGCGTTCGTACTCCTCGTAGGAGACGATCACGGCAGCGGGCTTGCCTCGCTTGGTGACGATCACTTCTCTCTTTTTTTCGAGGGCCTCCTGGATCAACCGGCTGAAGTTTTTTTTCCCTTCGGCGACGCCGACAGTTGTGCTTTTCATTGGTCCTCCAATATAGTCATGTCTTATGACTAATTGTATAGACATAATTGAGAAGTTGTCAAGTAAAATAAAAAAGGCGGCTCGAAGCCGCCTTTATCTTTGAATTCGATCCTGCCGACCGCCACGCCTAAATTTCGAGGATCGGGCGTGCCGGCAGTATGCGTACTGGGAAATCAACCATCCTTTCTCCCTAATTTTGATTTCATATTTCGAATTGTCCGAGATACTCAGGGATAACCGAGCGAATGAATTCCGCGGGCTCCAAGATCTTAAAAGACAAAGAGGTCGTTGCCCTCAACCCCCCAAAATCCTTTTTATCGCCTCTAATCAGATAATCGGCTTTCCATTTTTCGGCGGAAATGAGGACGGGCACATCCTTGAGCGATATTTTGCCGATCCAGGGAGATTCTTTGACCTCCTCCTCCGCCATACTTCTCTTCATAGAGCGTTTCCCGCTCTGCCTTTAGCCCGGCGAGAATTTCTTCTGCCGTGAGAAAATAAGGACTGTCCCCAATTTCCCAATTTTTTTAAAACGGATGCCCCTCTTTAAAAAGTAAAACTCCTTCAGCTCTGGCTTTCCTGATCATGCCTTCAGTAAACCCGCTTTTGCTGAACAGGCAGAAGAATTCCTTTCTGCCGGCTTTTCCCCATTCAACCATCCGGGCTTTGTGTTTTAAGTCCTCATAAACATCTGTCCCAACTGGCTTTGTGCTCCACTTGACCTCGCCGAAGAGGATCGAATTCAACTCTCTGTTTATAGCCACAATGTCTATCTCTTCATTTTTGTGCCACCACCTTCCGACAGAATCGAAAGGGAAAATATTTTTCCTGTGCTTCCAGAGAATTTCTCTCGCAACATGCTCATAGACGAGAGAAATGTGCGCCGGAAATTCCTTGCGAATTCTCTCCACCACCTCCTCTGTTCTCCCCATCTCCAGTTTCTCGCGGCCTGGAAAGACGAATTTAAACCAGAACTGGAAAAAGTTATCGATGATCCGGTAGAGCCCTTTTTTGCTTTTGAGGGGCTTTTCTTCAGTGGTGGGAAGCTCCCTCTCGACGACTTTAAGGTCGGAGAGGACGCTGAGATACTTGTTGGCCGAAGGAAGACGGATTCCCGTCGCATTGACAATCTCCGAGAGCTTCCTTTTCCCCAGGGCGATCGCCTGCAGAAGAGAAAAGTAATACCTCGGCTCCCGGAGCTCTTCTCTCAAAATGAATTCCACTTCATCATAGAGAGGTTCGCCCTTCTTCAACACGTGGTCCCCGAGGTTTCTCCAGAAGTCTTTTCTCTCCTGGAACTGGAGCCAGTAAGCCGGAATCCCTCCGGCAAGAGCGTAATGGGCCAGCCTGTCCTCAAACTGCTTCCCCTTCCTGAAAAGGCTTACCGAGTCGAAACTCATCGGGTCGATGCGCCATTGGCCCGTGCGCCGGCCGTAGAGCGGAGACCTGTAGCCGAGGACCTCGTTCTCCATCATGGCCATGCTCGAGCCGAGCAGGAGGAAATAAACGCGGCTCTTTGACAGGTGTTCATCCCAGCCTTTCTGGAACAAGCCGGGAATCGCCGGGTTGGAGGAGATGAGATAGGGGAATTCATCCATCGCTAGGATGAGTCTTTCGCTTCTGCTTTCGCTTTTTCCGGCCAGGTACCGGAAGAGTTCTTCCCAGGCGGCGAAGCCCCTCGTCTCGAGCAGGGGTTCTTTGAAAAACCGGGCGACGGCAGCGGAAAGCCTTTTCAATTGATCGAGTTCGCTCGTGCTTTCAGCCAGAAAATAGATATGAGGCTTGTCCTTGATGAATCGCCTGACGAGCTCGGTTTTGCCGACCCGGCGTTTTCCCCAGAGGATGATGAATTGGGGGCCCGGCTCTCTCCACTTTTTCTCGAGAAACGCCAGTTCCTCTTCCCTGTCGATGAAGATTGATTCCTCCATTTATATTTATATACTCACGAATATTATACTCTAAAGTATATTAATGTCAATCAAGAAATCATGAAATTGGGGATTTGAATTTTTCAACAAACCAAAAACAAAAAAGGCGGCCTAAAGCCGCACTCATTTGGAATGTTCTTTGTAAATTATTCGGCGATTGAAGAAAGGTGATTTGTGTGTTAGGATTAAGACAATTAAAATGAAGAAAAAGCTGCCTCAGAGAATAGAGTCTCTTCTTCAGAAATTATTGATTCTGTCTAAAAAATTTTATGGGCGCAGGCTGGTAGCTTTGGCTGTGTTTGGTTCATGGGCGGCCGGAACAAATTCTCCTGATTCTGATATCGATATCCTTGTTGTGGCAAAAGACCTCTCGAAGAAGAGGTTGGTCAGGGTCAGGGAATTTGAAAAGATAGAAGAGGCCTTGGAGGAAGATTTCCGAGCCCTCGCCCAGGAAGGAATTCATGCCTATTTTTCTCCGATTTTTAAAACACCCGAAGAAGTCGAGGCCGGCAGTCTTCTTTTTTTGGATATGCTCTGTGACCTCATTATTGTTTATGATAAAAATTCTTTCTTCTTTAATTATCTTAGGGAATTTAAAAAAAGGCTGGATAAATTGGGAGCCAAAAGAATCGCGCGGGGGGAGAGGTGGTATTGGGTTCTTAAACCTGATTACAAGCGGGGAGAGACATTCAAAATATGACCAACAGTGAGCTGGCTAAAAGTTATCTCCTGAAAGCGACGAAGAGATTGAAGGTGTTGCATCTCCTCAAAGAGGAGAAAGCTTATTCTGATGTTATTAGGGAAGCTCAAGAAGTGGTGGAGCTATCCTTGAAGGGGATGTTAAGAGAAATCGGAGTTGAACCTCCTAAATGGCATGATGTTGGCCCCTTAATCATTGAATTTAGAAAGAAATTTCCCAGGGAAGTTGCTAAGAGCGTCCGGAGATTGGCTTCAATTTCGAAGAGGCTGAGGAAAGAGAGAGAATTTGCTTTTTATGGCGAAGTCGATTTTATTCCAACCGAAGAATACGATTCAAAAGACGCAGAGAAGGCCATTCAAGAAGCTGAATTTGTGGTAAAAATGGCTAAATTGGTTATAAAAGCCATCGTCTAATTCTCATCTTATCTGCTTATCCTCAAACTCGATCTTGCCGATGGCAATGCCCAAATTCCTCGGGTCAGGCGTGCCAAACGCTTTAAGGGGATTCCAGGTGCGGCTCACTTTGAAGAGCAGAATGACTTCTTCGCCGACTTCCTGGGGAATAGAAT
>CAZKEW010000189.1:0-459 GCA_964551885.1 uncultured Eubacteriales bacterium | reverse complement strand
AACCCAAAAACAAAAAAGGCGGCTCGAAGCCGCCTGGCAATGGGTCTTTGAGATTAATCAGAAAACGAGTCGGCTTTTCCAGTCAGCACTACCGGAGCGCGGGCTTAATCGCCGAGCTTATCTTCAAACTCAATCTTTCCTAAGGCAACGCCGAGGTTCCTCGGATCAGGTGTGCCCAGAGTCTTCAGGGGGTTCCAGGTCCGGTTTACCTTTACGAGAAGAATGACTTCCTTGCCGACTTCCTGGGGAATAGAATATTCGCAAATTTTCCAGACGCTCTGGGTTAAAGTTACTTCATCCAGCAATTTTTTATGCTTAAAGAAATCTTTAACAAGATAAATCTTTACCTTGACCGGCTTTTTCTGGATATCAGGGTGAGAGGCGAGGAGGGGGATTGCTATCACGGGCTTTTCGATTTTGAGGGCGAGGCCGCCATAGCTTCTTGTCCAGCGGAATTCC
>CAZKEW010000188.1:0-4393 GCA_964551885.1 uncultured Eubacteriales bacterium | reverse complement strand
GGTAGCAGGTTTTCTGGTTGGCTTCGTAACCCCGGTTTTTCTCGTGGACGAAGACTCGAATCCCGAGCTTTCTGGCGAGTTCCACGGTGCCGTCGTGGCTGGCGTCGTCGGTGAGGATGACCTTCCTCGCGTTTCTGGAATCTCATTTATACCATATTCGGCGGTTTTCTTGAATGAATATCTCGAGTCCGGGGGGAGCGGCTAGTAGAGGACGAAAGGGATCCTTGTGATCGGACGGCAGTCGGGAAGGACGATGATTTTTTGGCAATCCCGGCGGCCGTTTGTCCTCAGGTCGAGGGTCAATTCGGTGCCCTGAGGAATGGCCAGACGGATGGTTTTGATAAGCCCCTGATCTGTGCTGAGCGAGAAAAAAACCTTAAAGGACGATGCTTTCAAGGCATCATCGCCGCTGAAGTTGGCTGTCTCGAGACCGCGGATTTTTCGGCCGGCCGTCAGCTTTCCTGAAAAGGCGCAGGTCGTTTCGGACTGGAAGAGAAGATGCCAGGCTCCGCCCTTTTTCCAGATGATCGCGGCCTCGGGCTTGAGACTGAGCTCCTGAACAGCCTGAGGAGAAAGAGAGTCAAGGCTAAATATCTCTTTGTACTCCTCTTCGGCCCGTGTGGTGTCTCCCATTTTCCGGTAAAGTTCAGCCATGACGAAACGGAAGTCGTCTCTTTGAGGATTGATCTCGAGGGCCTTTTGACAGACGGTCATCCCCTCAGCCGCGAGGCCGCGGGAGATGAGCTGCTCGAGGAGCGGCCCTATCTTTTCCAGGACCTGATCATTCATGTCCGCTCCCCATCTCAGGCATTCGAGATAGGCCTTAAGAGCATCTTCAGGCCGGCCCTCGCTCAAGAATCCATTCCCCTGCCTGAAGAGAAGGCGGCGGACCTCAAAGAGGAGCCGTTCGTCGTGGAGAGCGAGCAGGTCGGCGTCGCTCAACCCGAAAACCTGATCGAGCGCCCGCTCCACCAGGCCTTCTCGAAAGACCCCGGACTTAGAGGCTGACGACTCAATTTGACTGTAGGCGGCAAGCTCCCGGTAGCCGTCCTCGGCTTGATCAATCAGCAGCTTGGCTTTGGCCGCGAGGAGGTGGAAATGTTTGGTTCGCAACCTGTCATCCAGGGGCAGAGAGAGAAACAGATCCCCCATTCTGGACAGTTTTCGCGCGACCGAAATGCCGCTCCGGCGAAAACAAAGGACGGCGTAATCGTCGAGCATCTCGACCTCTATGGAGGGATGGTCCTTGATCGCCTGACGCAGGGCGTCCCGAGCTTTGGCGTCCAGTTTGGCCACGGCCCAGAGTTCGACGTCACGGCCGGCGACGAAGACCCGGAATCCCTGAAATCCAAGAGAATAGAAAAGGAGGTCGTTCTTATCCGGGCGGGGATTAAGATGATCCCGGATGATGTACTCCGCCTCCTCGAACCTGAGGTCCCTGGTCAACGGGTTGACGATCATGTTGAGCGAGGAAAAGGGGAATGAATCAAAATAAATGAGGGCGTCGCTCTTGACATGCCGCTCCAGATAACGAGCGACCTTGCTCTCAAGCTTGAAAGAACCCAGACGCCAGAAATTCAGGTAATAGCTCTTGAAACCGGCAAAATAGCCCACAGCCAGCAGGGCCGCCAGAACCCAGGCCAGCGTTTTTCCCAAACCCGGAGAGGGCCCTGACCCGTGCCGCGCGAGAAAGGAAGAGAGGAAAACGCTCCCGGCCACCAGGCCTCTGGCTGCCAGGAGGAAAAAGAGGGGGAGGAGAAAAAGGAAGAACCGGTCGGCCGAAAGGACGTTATTTTCTGTGGGCTTGACGGCGACGAAGATGAGGTAGGGCACGGTCATAAAAAGCGCGACCAGGAGCATCTCGCGGCGGTATTTTTTCCAGGAGGCAGAAAACCCGATTACCGCAAGGATCACGGTCAGGCACCGGACTGCGGGAACGGCGATATGGTAGCGCAGGATATAGCCGATCAGCCCGAGGCTGGCCGACGGCTCCTGAGGCCTGGTGACGGCTCTCCTGGACAAGTTGAGCAAAAAACCGCGGACTTCCTCGTTGGGCCAGTAAAGAAGAACATCGAGAGCGATAAGTCCGGCGGTCAGAAATACAAAACGCCTGAGCTGGATGTTCCGAAGACGGCGCTCAGATGAGCCGGGTTTCCCGATCCGGCTCTCCAGCCATACAAGTCCGATGTAGAGGGCATAGGCGGGAAGGATGAGCAGGGCCACGAGGTGGTTATAGATGGCCAGAGCCAAAAAAAGCGCCCAGGGGATCCAGTGCCGCCATTGATTTTCCTGTAGGGCTCGGCAAAAAAAATAGAGAGAAAGTACCGCCAGAAGCACGAATAGCGCGTATGCCCGGCTGTACTGAGAAAATTGGATGAGATAGGGCGAGATGCAGACGAAGGCTGCGGCCATCAACCCCTCCGTCTCTGAAAACAGCTTTTTCCCCAGGATGAAGACAAATAGAACGGTTAGAACTCCGAAAACCGCCGAGCCCAGCCGGGCCATGAACTGGATATTCGCGAAGGAGAGCAGAAAATGGGTCAAGAGTGTAGAGAGGGCTGTCTGATTGTTGTGGGCGATCACAAACCAGAGGGGCTGGTAGGCCATTCGGACCTGGTGAACGGGGTCGTCCTCCCAGAAAATGACGGAGCCGAGGTTGTAAAAGCGCAGCAAAGCGCTAACGGCGAGGATGATAAAAAGGAGGCGGCAGCCCGGCGTTTTCTGCCAGATAGCCATGGCCATTTATTAACAGAGTCTCGCGGTCCTGTCAATTCGACCAGGTTTTGACATTTGGGTTCTGTTCGAAGACCTTACGTCAATCCAATGGAGATGCCGAAGACACCTAAACGAGGATTTCGTTGCAGGCGCGCACCCTGCTCAGAGCGATCTCAGGGTTTTTCCAGAATATCCCATAGAGGATGGCCACGATGAAAAGAGGCATGTCCGTGATTCCGATGACAGTCAGGTAGGCGTTCACCGCGCCCATTTTTTTGGCATAAAAGGAAAAGGCTACCATGAAGAACCCGACCAATAGCGTGACCAGTCTAACCACTCGCAGAACCTGTTTTTCCGTTGCTTTTCGCCTGAGGACTCTCTGGTAGATATCGCTTGTGAACAGTGTCGCCGTCGAGTTGATATTTGAGCTAATGGTGGACATCTGAGCCGAGAGCAGCCCGCAGATGATGATTCCTCTCTGTGCCTCGGCTGCGGCAATTTATTCTCCCACAGTTAAATATAATATCCAGACCTGGCTCTATAAGGTATTGTTGAATGAGAATTTTAGCGGTTTCTTGCGTTTCTCGCTCAGCAACGGGAGGAGGTGCGGGAGACAGTCTACAGGGATCGGGCTATATGGCTGCAATTCCCATCTTCCAGGATACTCGCTAAAATCCTTGGCCGAATCCTCCTCAACCCGCTTTCGCTGTGTCTTGGCCGCATCCAATTCCAGGGCTAACTTTTGCTGCGCTTCGTCGGTCAGCGTGAGCCGCAGTGTCTGATCCACCGGGACCTCAAACCCTCGAACATCCTTGTCATCATCCAGGATGACTTTTCTCTGTTCTGAGCGTCAACTGCAGTTGACGCTCTGGGCTCCGAGTCCGCGGAGGCGGCTCCGCTAACTTCTGTCATTTCAGCGATTATCCTTTCCTGAGGGGGATTGGTCCATTTCTTGATTTACTGCTCCTGCCATGGCAGGAGTCTACCGCGCCCGTCATCCGGAACGCACAGTTCTCTACCGGTTGCTCTTCCATTATTTTGAGATATTCCTGGCCGAATATGAGTCGCGCTTCGAGAAGGAGTACGGGTTCCTTCGGCCGATCATCAAGGAGGTGACAGCATGTCATCACGAGGCCTGGAAGGCCGTGGTGATCTCATAGTGCCTCGCTGAGGGCATGAGATTGCTTCGTCATTGCGAGCCGGCACCCCCGAACAATGAAAATTCCTCCGTCCCTCGTTTTCTCACTTTGTCTTATCACCTCGGGTTGTCGGCAGGAAAATGATGGGCATCGATCTCATTTGGCCGTTGCTTTGACCCGATCCTCAGCCGCTTGACGTCATCCAGACTCAGTCCCAGCCCCTTGGCCACACGCTCGCCATACTCTGCGTCCGCCTTATAGAATAGGGCGGTCTGTCTGAGCTGAAGGCGTTTCTGAGCGGCTCTGAGGTGGGAAACGATGTTGCCGATGAGGTGCTTGCGGTCCACATCCGTCATGACTTTCCGGTAAAGGGCGCCGGCCTGCACGAAATCGACATCGCCGAGCTCATACGCGTGACGCGCCGCCAGGCCGGAAACATCAAGCGGTGGAGCCGCCATATCAGGGTTCGGGGCCGGGCCGCCAAAGCTGTTCGGCCAGTAGTTCGGGCCGCCCCCGCCATTATTATCAAAGCGCATGGA
>CAZKEW010000187.1:0-4407 GCA_964551885.1 uncultured Eubacteriales bacterium | reverse complement strand
GGGGGGCCTCAAAGCCGGTTAGTGTCTCCGGAAAGGTCGGACGGGGACGCGCCGCGACAGGACCCATTCTCATAACTAAAATCTTTATTTCTCGTCGGATTGCGGATAAAGGAGCGCGTTCAACAGGAATTTGTATGTCCCGTGCGATTGGGCCCGGTTCTGACAGCTGATGCCGATAAGGATGATGTGCCCCTTCTTGTGCTGTGTATCCACGACAGCCGCTTTCCGCGCGATCATGTCTTCACCGAGGAGCCAACCGCTGAGGAGGACGTCACTCTCTGGATAGGCCGCCACGACCTTGCGGCCCCATTCTGCCGTCGGAATCCAGGTCGCCATAGCCAAGCTGTCCGCAAACATAGCCGCGGCTTTCTCGGGCATGCCGTATCCGATAGGCGTCGTGTTGTCGACCTCAATACTCAACAGGGAAGTCGGACAGAAGAATTTTGTCCGTTCCGCTCGTTCCAATGCGTCGCGGGCAGGAACTTCAAGGTCCTTGAAGGCCAGCTCACAGGCCCCGTTCAGAGTCACCAAGATTCCGCCCGCCTCCACAAAAGCCTTCAAGGCTTCTACCCCTTCCTTTTCAATGCCTCCCTCATACTCAGGGGGGAAATTGGCCATGAAAAAGCGAGCCCGCTCAGAGGTGGGGCTGGGTTTTCCTGTCTTGATCATGTCGGCGTCTTCATCGGCGAAGACGATGACGTCGTAGTTGGCACGCAGGTCGACCTTCTTCTCTTTGGTGCCTTTAAAGGCATCGTTGTGAAGCGTCGTATAGGAGATCCCCAGGTCATCGAAGACGTATCTTGTCCAGCCCTCATCCATATTGCCTCGCCAGGACTGGTAGAGGCCGATGCGCGGACTCTTGAGAGGCGCTTTGGGTATGGCGGAGATATCAGCGATCTCGGCCACACGAAGAGCCCATTTCTCGGCGAGTCCGGGGAGAATTTTTTGAACTTCGGGGCTGTTTTTCACAAGGAAGCTTCCAGCGGCCGCCTCGAAATCTTGAAGTTTGATTTTCTCTTTAGAGCGATAGATTTCAGCTTTTTCCTTGAGCAGAGCGAACACGGCGCTATAGGCGGCGTTGATGCGGCAGTCAAGGAGATAATAGGCGGCTTCCGCTTTTGGCTTGACTGCTGCCGGCACGGGGACTTTTTCTAATTTCTCCAGCCGCGCTTCAAAAGGCTCATCCACTTGGTCGCAGGTGACGCCCATCTGCAGAGGCAGAGTCCATCCGGCATTGTCATATGGGGGAACAGGCGGGCCGCCGGGATACTGCCGCAGGTCGGGATATTTCTGCCGCGCGAGCAGAGCCCAGGCGTAAGGCTTATATGGCTGGGCGAGTTTGACCACAAATGAGCCAGCCGGATAGATTTTCGAAGAAGCGATAAAATCTGCCTTGGCCTGGTGCACTTCTACCCCGCCGAACATGAGGATATCGATCATCCGCAGAGTAGTGGGATAGTCATGCTGTGAGGCGGGAATGACGAAGGCATACGGCTCGTTCTTGTCTCTTTTTTCAACAGAATTCTTGTACATCTGGTAGAAATTGAAAAGGAAATCTTCTTTGTTGAGATAAGCCGTTTTAACCAGGCTCAAAGTTAACGTCAGCTCATAGTCGACCAGATCTCGGAGTCTCCACCAACCTCCGGGCCAGGGGTCGATGAATTCCATGCTTTTTTCGTAATAAGACTGAGGAATTTCATTGGGCTCGATATAAATGGGGGTCGCTATGCGCGCCGAAGCCATTTCGCTGAGAAGCCCGATGACGTTGTGAAGCCAGGAGGTGTCGTCGCAGGCTCCGATCCACCAGCCGGTGTAGCTTCGGCCGTGGACAACACCCTTGAACCCGTTTTGCTGCAGGTCATAAGACATGTTCGCTCCGCAGAGGTTAACGCCGCGCCAGAGGAGAGGTTGGACATTGGGAAGCGGCGGGTTCATGAAGGGAGGGACGAAAAGCCGAGCGCCAGTGGACCCCATCTGATGCTCATCGATATGGATCTGGGGAAGCCAGTCATGATACAGGACTTTAGTGACGGCTTTGGATTCAGGAAGGTTGAACATGAACCAGTCGCGGTTATTATCGTGTCCGGCATAATGATGGTAGAGCCAGGGCATCGGGCCGCCCTCATATTTTGTCCCCACGTGCTTCCGGTACCATTCTGTTACCATTTGATGACCGTCGGGATTATGGGTGGGGACCAGGAGGACGATCACGTCCCTCAGGGCTTTCTCGGCATCAAACGGCGTGTCGCCGGTGACAAGTCTATAGGCGAGTTCCAGAGACATTTGGCTTGCCGCAATCTCTGATGCGTGGAGGCTGCAGGTGATGAGGAGGATGACCTTGCCTTCTTTGGCCAGGCTCTTGGCTTCTTCGGGAGAGAGGAACCTGGGGTCGCGAAGTCTTTTGACGATTTCTCGGTACCTATCGAGCTTGGCCATGTTCTCTTCGGAACTGATGACGGCCATGAACATGGGTTTCTTAAGAGTGGAAGTCCCGATGTTGACGATCTGCAGTTTCGGGGATTCTTGGTCAAGTTTTTGAAAATAGGCCTGGATCTGGTTATAGTCAGCGAGCTGCCGGTCGGCTCCGATCTTAAACCCGAGGAATTTTTCCGGAGATGTCTGAGCTACGAGAAAAAGGGGAAGGAGCGAGAAGAAAATAATACCGAAAACCATTGCTTTTGTTTTGGGCCCTCTGCGCATAAAAGCCTCCTTTGACAAAGATTGGAGATTTTCTTATCTATCACTCTGGCGGCGATGTGTCAAGGCAGTCGAGAAAATTCGGGGACATGAACAAGAACTCTCTTGAATTCGGTTCGTGTCTCCAGGATTTTGGATTAGTCCCTGGACTGGCGGATGAGAACCATGCGCAAAAGCTGCATCGCAGCCATGGCGGTGGCGGCGACATATGTCAGGGCTGCCGCTCGGAGGACCTTTCTCGCCCCGTCAAGCTCTTGCCCTTTTAAATATCCCCGTTCTTCGAGAAGAGTCATAGCCCGGCGGGAGGCATTGAATTCGACAGGAAGAGTCAGAACACTAAAAACCACAGCGCCGGCGAAGAGAAGAATGCCGATATCCATCAGGATATTCGGGCCTTTGGAGCTCATGAAAAACCCGATAAGAAAGAGCGGAAAAGCGAGTGTCGAGCCGAAATTGGCGATCGGATAGATGCCGTTCCTGATGTGCAGCGGCACGTAACCCGTATGATGCTGGAGGGCATGTCCTGATTCATGAGCGGCGATACCCAACGCGGCTATAGAATTGCTCTCATAGACCCCTGGCGATAGGCGAAGCGTTTTTTTCCGCGGGTCGTAGTGGTCGCTAAGCTGCCCGGGGGTCTTCTCGATATTGACATCAATTGCGCCACCCATATTCAGGATCTCCTTAGCCACCGCTGCCCCGGAAACCCTGGAAGAGGCGAAAACGCGGCTGAACTTGCTGTATGTGCCTCTGACTTTAGCCTGAGCATAAAAAGCCAGAAGAAGCGGCGGAATCAAGAGAATGAATGTATAATCCCCAAAAAACATCTCACTGTCCTCCTCCTTTATATTACCCGCACCGCGCACTTGCTGTCAACGAGCGGAAGATGGGGACGGTTCTCAACGAGAACCGTCCCCATCTTAATGGCATTTTCGACTCAATCAGTACGGAGATGATTTGACAAAGAAGAAAGTTATAATTAATATTGCGGCAATTTTAACTGAGAATTGATGAATGGAGGAAAGAGAATGCAGCTGAAAATAGCCCGGTGGCCAAATCGCCAGCAATGGCTTCGCTTTTTCATTCTTTTAATCGCGGTGAGCTCTTTCTGTGTCCCTAAAGCTCTTATTGGCCAGAGTTCCCAGGAAAAAGAAGCGCGGGCTGAAGCTTATCTTAGCCAAGCTGACGAACTGTATTCTGCCGGCAATTATCAAAAGGCCATCGACAATTATCTTCAAGGCGCCCAAATCGCCGTAAAAAGAATAAACCTATCCCGGGCTTACATGGGTCTTTCGCTCTGCTATTTCTATCTTAATGAGACGGAGAATGCCAAAAAATATATCCTCAAAATCTTAGAGATCGACCCGCAGAAGGAAGTTTCCAATCTCTTCCATCCCCAGACTTATGTCGATCTTTTTGACCAAGTCAAAAGAGAGAATGCAGACAAACTTGCCCTGATCAAAGCAAAAGAGCCCGGCGCAGAACAAGAAAAAGAGAAAGCCGAGGCAGCAGAAAAGCAGGTCCCGGTCATAGAAGAGCTGATTCAGGAGGAAGATGGGGCTGGACACTGGGAGATGGAAGTCCATATTTCCGGGTGGAGTCTCAATCCGGCGAAGAGTCTGTTTGAGGATGATTTAACCAAAAAAGTGGCTAATGAAATCCGGGAAGATGTGACCGACCAGCTCAATGCGTCTTATGGAGGCATTCTTT
>CAZKEW010000186.1:3249-4468 GCA_964551885.1 uncultured Eubacteriales bacterium | reverse complement strand
GGGCCTGGGGCGAGAGACCGTAGTTTTTTAACGGCGTCTGGAGGACCATGTTGTCGCTTGGTAAGATCACTTGATGGAAGAGATAGTTGATCAACTCGGCCAACTTGGGATTGTAATCCGTCAATTGGAAGAGGAGATAAAAATTCCTGGTAAGAGCGGGGTTGAATTCCTGGAGAATCTCTTTTCTCTGGATATCTGTTTTCCTGACTAAATACAGAGCCTGGATTTTTTGTGGCTTTCCGTCCTCGAACAATTCAAGATCGTCAATGGTGAGGTTATCGACAAAATTTTCGCCCTCCATGACTCTCACGGGAACGATGATGTTGGTCACAGTGACCTCAAATTTTTCCTGCGGAAGGAGGACGATGGCCATCAGGCCACAAAGGATAATTAAAAGAAACCGCTTTTTCATGCTCACCCCCGTTTTTCGGGTTTCTCCATATTTAATACGTCGCCTTCGTGAAAAACGTTGTTTTGCCTCCTGCTAACGGAGAAAATAGCCGGTGCGATAGAGGACCCGATAGTCCCCTTTTTTCACCCGCACTTCGATTCGTCGGAAATTCTTTTCTGTGTCTTCGACATTTTTGGGCGTGTAATAGAGAAGGTAGTAATTTTCCGCAGCCTCCAGAGCGTCCTGGAACATGGCGGCGGGGTTCGAAGAGCTCTCAAAAATGCCCCCTGTCGCCCGGGCCATCTCGCGGAAGGCGCTGAAAATGTCTTCGGAGCGCTCCTCCAGGTAGACGCCGGCAATTTCCGGTTTGGGCGTGGTGATAAAGAGGAAATGGATAACCGTGGAAGCGTCGGCATAGGCCTGCTTGACGCGTTCCACATCAAAGAACATCTCCCGGTCCCGGAACGATGAAGCTCGGGTAAGCGTGTGGTAGACATAAGGATTGTCTTGGTAAACGGTCATATACTGGGTTATGAGCTTTGGGTCGATTTGAGGAATGTACTCCCGCTGATAAAAAAGAAAAACATATTTTTGCCCGTCCTGCTTGGTCAGGTGATTGGCAAAGTCCAGAAGCTTCATCTGGTTGATTTCGCGCAGAGCATCCAGCTTGTCGATGAGGGTTCCATACATCAATAGCTGCTCATCGATTCTCATTCCTTGAAATTCAGACTGAACAAAGCCGTCCTGTTCTTTGGCCGGAGCGCCTTCGGAGGAGCCGGATTTGATCGCGCCCGAAAGAGATTTAGCCAGGCCTGTCAGGTCGGAGAC
>CAZKEW010000186.1:0-3149 GCA_964551885.1 uncultured Eubacteriales bacterium | reverse complement strand
TATGGTGAGGTCATAGATAAAGGCAGCCCCTTTGAAGACTCTGACCGGGACCTCAACGTTGAGAACAAGGGATTGTTCGACAAAAGATTGCTGGGAGAAGGCTAAAAAGCTTGCGCCAAGAAGAAGCAGGACGAAGGCTTGTATTTTCTTCATCTCTCCCCTCCTGTTTGGGACAGCCAAAAGATGAGTCCGAAGGCCGAGGAAAGGATATTCTTTCTACTTTTGTAATATAACACCCGCTTTTTTATTATGCAAGCTACGTGCCAAGTAGGCTCGGGTGAGTGTTTTTTGGGGACGGTTCTAAATGAGAACCGTCCCCATTTTACGAATTTAAGCGAGATAATGTCGCAGGAAGCCGGCGGTCACAGATTTTTTAACTTTGACGATCTCTTCAGGGGCCCCTGCCGCCACGATTTCCCCGCCGCCCTCTCCCCCCTCAGGACCAAGGTCGATGATATAATCGGCGCATTTGATGACGTCCAGGTTGTGCTCGATGACGACAACTGTATGGCCTTCATCGACGAGCTTCTGGAAGGAGCCCAACAGCACCGAGACGTCGTCGGGATGAAGCCCGATGGTCGGCTCATCAAAGAGGTAGAGGATTCTCTTTTCTCTTTCGTGGACGAGGTGATAGGCGAGCTTAATCCTCTGGAGCTCCCCTCCGGAGAGAGTGGTCGTCGGCTGACCCAATCTTAAGTAGCCCAGCCCGACTTCTCCGAGAGGCGCCAGCTTTTTTTGGATATCGGGCCGGTCGGCAAAAAAATCCATGGCTTCGGTGACGCTCATGTTCAGGACCTGGTCGATATTCTTGCCTTTGTACTTGACCTCGAGAATGTCGCTGCGGAATCTCTTTCCTTTGCACACTTCGCAGGTCAGGACGACGTCAGACAGAAATTGCATCTCCACAATCTGCTGTCCGGCGCCCTTGCATTCTTCACAGCGTCCTCCGGCCGTGTTGAAGGAAAAATAGCCCGGCTTGTAGCCCATGGCTTTGGCTTCCCGGGTCTCGCTGAAAAGGTCACGGATTCCGTCCATAGCTTTGGTGTAGGTGGCGGGAATAGAGCGCGGGGAGGCGCTGAGAGGCGATTGGTCGACCATGATGACTTTATCGATGAGTTCTCTTCCCTTTATCTCCTTGAACCCTCCCTTGGCTTCTCCGCTCCAGCCCAGATAGAGGACATCGTAGAGCAGGGTGCTTTTGCCTGAGCCCGAGACTCCGGTGATGCAGGAAAAAGTCCCGAGAGGAATCCTAATATCTAAATGTTTCAGGTTATGCTTGGAGGCATCCCTGATCTCGATATAGCCTGCGCCCCGGCGCCTCTGCTTCGGAATTTCAATTTTTTTCTCGTCCCTCAGGTATTGGGCGGTGAGGGAGTCAGGCTTCTTGAGAAATTCTGCCAGCGGGCCGGAGAAGAGGACCTCGCCGCCGGCCTGGCCCGCCTTCGGGCCAAGGTCGATGAGATACTCGGTCGACTTGATGATCTCCGGGTCATGCTCGACCACAAGAACGGTGTTGCCGATCTCTTTCAGCGATTTCAGGATTTCGACCAGGCGATGGTTGTCCCGGGCATGAAGCCCGATGCTCGGCTCATCCAGGACAAAAAGGGTCCCGACGAGAGAGGCACTCAAAGCCGCGGCCAAGTTGATCCTCTGGGCTTCGCCTCCGCTCAGGGTAAAGGTCATGCGGTCAAGGGTGATGTAGTCGAGACCGACTTCAAGCAGAAATTTCAGACGGTTTTGGATTTCTGCCACCAGCTTCTCCGCCACCTGATGCTCAAAAGGCGTTTGCTCGAGACTCTGAAAAAAAGTAGACGCCTCCCTAACCGTCATCCGTGTAACATCGGAAATCGAGCGGCCGCCGACCTTGACGCTCTGGGCGCGGGGGTTGAGACGCATTCCCTGGCAGGAGGGGCAGGGGACATACTTCCGGTAGCGGCTCAAAAAAACCCTGACCTGGACTTTGTATTTTTTTGTCTGCAGCCAGTCGAAGAAGCCATTGACTCCGGAATAGCTTCCTCCTCCGTCCATCACAAAACGCTGCCAGTCGGGCTTGAGGTTTTTATAAGGGACCTGGGTCGGGATGCCTTTTTTCCTGGCCTCTCGGAGAAGCTCTTTCATCCACCAGCGCGAAACAGGTTTTGTCCAGGGTTCGACAGCTCCGTCTTCGAGGGACTTGCTTTTGTCAGGGATGATTTTGTCTTCATCCAGCACAGCCAGGTCGCCGAACCCATGGCAGGCCGGGCAGGCTCCCTGCGGGCTGTTGAAGGAAAAAAGATTGGGAAAAGGTTCCTCGTAGAGGATCTGGCAGGTTTTGCATTCAAGCCTGTCGGAAAAAAGAAATTCCTTGCCGTCTTCAGTCCGGACTCTGACCCTCCCTTCGCCCTTTTTGAAGGCCATCTCCAGTGAGTCGGCCAGGCGCTCTCTTTCTTCCGGCGCAAGGGCCACTCTGTCGATGAAGATATCGACCGTTCCCTTTTTCTTGAGGCGGGCGTCCTCGAGGTCGATGATTCTGTTATCCTGGATGACCCTGAAAAACCCTTCTTTTCTGAGGACGGCCGTGCCTTTCTCGAGCGGCCAGAAGAACGAGATGAGGACTTTTGCCTGCGGGAGGAGGTTGAACAGGGTTTCGACGATGGCATCGATGGTGTCGCGGCGGACGGGCTGGCCGCACTTCAAGCAGTGGATTGTGCCGATACGGGCAAAGAGGACTCTGAGAAAATCGTGGATTTCAGTGACTGTGGCCACGGTGGAGCGGGGATTTTTGGTGGCGGTTTTTTGTTGGATGGCGATGGCCGGGGTGATGCCTTCGATCAGGTCAGCGTCTGGCTTGTCCATCCTCTCCAAGAACTGCCGGGCGTAAGAGGAGAGGGATTCGATGTAGCGGCGCTGGCCTTCGGCGTATAAAGTGTCAAAGGCCAGGGATGATTTTCCCGAGCCGCTCACTCCGGTGACCGCAATCAGCTTGTAAAGGGGGATGTCGAGGTCGATATTCTTCAGGTTGTGAACCCTGACGCCCCTGAGGATGATTTTCTCTTCCATGGCTCTCCAGAACGAACCATCTATTATAAATGATTCGGGCTTAGCGATAAATGGAAGCTTTAAAGAAGGTGCGGAATATTATAGAATGGCAACTTCGGACGATGGAGGAG
>CAZKEW010000185.1:0-4475 GCA_964551885.1 uncultured Eubacteriales bacterium | reverse complement strand
GCCAAAATTTTCATGGCGTGAAAAATCTCAGCTGGGAGCGAATCCTTTTCAGCCCCCGCAACGTCACGGATTTTGAAATGCTAAAATCCGCTCCTTCCTTTTTTCTTTCCGCCAAAATAAAGTATAATGAAGCCTAAAAAATCGTCTCCGCTCAAAGGAGAAAACAAAATGAAGGCCATCATTCCCGGCATTCTATTCATCGCCATCCTCTCTGTTTTTCTGAATATCAAGGCAGGAGAGGAAGCCATGACAAACGAAATTGCCATAGTGAAGACGCCTCCCACTTCAACTGTTAATAAGCATTATATTTCCAACCGTTCGCCTCTTCTACCGAGCCCGCTCGTCAAGCTCCCGATCGGGAATATAGAGCCCAAAGGATGGCTTTTGAGCCAGGTCCAATTGATGCGGAACGGGTTCACCGGCCGCCTTTCGGAGATCAGCAAATTCCTGAAGGAAGACAGCGGATGGATAACGCTCAAAGGCCGCGGCTGGGAAGAGATGCCATACTGGCTCAAGGGATATGGGGATTTGGGTTATATCATCAAAGACCCGGAGATTATTACCACGGCTAAAAAATGGCTGGACCTAGCCTTCCGCAGCCAGCAGGAAGATGGATATTTCGGCCCGCCAGAGAACAAGAAAAACCGCGACCTCTGGCCCAACATGCTCGTCCTCACGGCCATGCAGAGTCTCTATGAAGCCACAAGGGATGAGCGCGTCATCCCGTTCCTGACCCGTTATTTTCGTTTTGAATACAACCTTCCTGTGGCCGATCTTTTGCCAGAAAGCTGGCAGAAGCTCCGCGGCGGGGAGAACCTCGAAAGCGTCTATTGGCTCTATAACCGAACAGGCGAAAACTTCCTTCTTGAACTGGGCCGCCGCCTTTACGAGAGGACCTCCGACTGGGAGACGGATATCATCAACCCGCAGAGGGACAAAAACTGGGAGGTCAGTTCTTTTTATCATGGCGTCAACATCACTATGGGCATCCGCTATCCCGGAGTTTATTACCAACAAGCCAAGGACAAAAAATATATCGATCTCGTGGAAAAAAATTATCGACTGCTCATGGGAGAATACGGCCAGCAGCCCGGCGGCATGTTTGGTGCCGACGAGAATATCCGTCCTGGATATATCGACCCGCGCCAGGGAGCCGAGACCTGCTCGATCGTCGAATTCATGAACTCGGACGAAGCCCTCCTCAAAATAACGGGGGAGACGCGTTACGCCGAAAGGTGCGAGGAAATCGCCTACAACTCGCTCCCTGCCTCGATGACGCCCGACCTCAAGGGACTCCATTATTTAACCGCGCCCAACCTCATCTCCTGCGATAGCTCGGGCGAGCACGACTTCCAGAACGACGGGACGCTTGTCTCCTATGACCCGTGGTCTTACCGCTGCTGCCAGCACAATGTGGCTTTTGGCTGGCCTTACTTCGCCGAGCACCTCTGGCTGGCTACCGCAGATAATGGCCTGGCGGCCGCGCTCTACGCCCCGTCAGAAGTGAAAGCCAAAGTGGCCGACGGTCAAGAGGTCCGGGTTTCCGAGGACACGTGGTATCCTTTCGCTGATTTCATAGATTTTACTGTCTGGGTGAGTTCTCCTGTCGAGTTTCCTCTTTACCTGAGAATTCCCGACTGGTCTCGAGGGACCGCGATTTTCCTCAACGGCGAAAAGCAAACGGTCGAGCTCCGCCCCGGCCATTATGCTTCCATCACCCGAAAATGGCAGAACGGCGATCAAGTGAGGCTCACCTTTAGCCCAAAGATTACGGTCAAGCAATGGGAAAAAATCGGCGATTCAGTCTCTGTGAGGCGGGGTCCGCTGTGGTTTTCGCTGAAAATCGGGGAAGAGTGGAAGCGCTACGGCGGCACGGACACGTGGCCTGCCTATGAAGTGCTTCCTACAACTCCCTGGAATTACGGTCTTCTCCTCGAGCCTTCCCGTCCCGAGGCATCGGTTTCGCTGGAGAGCCAGAAAGCACCGGCCTATCAGCCTTTCGAGCCTGAAGCTTCTCCCGTTGTTTTGAAGGCCAAAGCAAAGCGGATCCCGGATTGGAAGGCTGAGGGAAAAATGGTCGGGAAGATGCCTCCGGGACCAGTCGCTTCATCCGAGCCTGTCGAAGACATTACGCTCATTCCGATGGGCTGCGCGCGGCTTCGCCTGTCTGTTTTTCCGCTGATCAAGCAAAATGTTCAAAAGCAATAATCTGATTAGGAGCTGTCGAGACCGGAAAAAGGAGTTAAAAATGGCTGGGAAAACTCGCAAAAGAAATTTTTTAGGGCCGGGATTCGGCCTCTTCGCGCTCCTGGCTATTCAAGTTTCTGCTCTGCCGCAAGCTCAGCCTTCAAAGCTTGTCAGCACCCAGTGGCTGGCGGAGAATCTTTCCTATGAGAACATCCGCATCGTCGATATGCGGACAGACATCCGTGACTACTGGCAGGCCCACATTCCCGGGGCAGTTTATCTCGATAATTCAGCGCTCCGCTGGCCTGATCAAGGAATCCCGGTGAAACTTCTTGCTCCGGAGGCCCTGGCCATCCTTCTTGGTCAAATGGGCATAAACGAAAAGACCATGGTTATTGTCTATTACGATAAAAACGGCTATCCTCCGCTTTACCTGGTCTGGGCTCTGGATTATATCGGCCACAAATCGTCAGCCCTTCTGGAAGACGGGATTGACCGGTGGAGCAAAGAGGGGCGTCCACTAACTCAAGGTTACCCGGCAATAAAACCCGTTCAATACAGACTTCCTTCTAAGCTCCAATCCGAGGTCAGGGCGACCCCCGAAGATGTTGTCAAGGAAACCAAGGTTGGAGCAGTTCTTTTGGACGTCAGACCGCAAGACTTATACAGTGGGGAGAAAGGAGCCTGGAATAAAAAAGGACATATCAAAGGCGCCATCAGCCATTTTTGGGCCTTGGATATCAACAGCGACGGAACCTGGAAAACAAAGGAAGAATTGCTGGCCGCTTACCAGAAAATTGGCGTGACTCCGGATAAAAGCATCATCGTATACTGCGGGCAGGGACAGATGGCCGCGCACACTTTTTTTTCTCTCAAGCACGTCCTTGGCTTTCCCAAAGTGAAACTCTTTGACGGCGGCTTCAACGAGTGGGTCAACCGCGAGGACCTGCCCGTGGAAGCCAGCATAAAATAATATCCAAAAGTCTTCGAGGTCTTTTTGAGAAAGGAGGGCTTAGGCGCATGAGAAAAATTGGCAAATTGTTTCTGCTTGTTTTTTCCCTCTTTATTTTCTATTCTGCCGCATCAGCCCAGCAAACCAAAGAAAATCGTCCCCTGCACCCCAATCCTAAAGACTTTACCGCTCACCTCATCGGACATGCCCATATAGACTTAGCTTGGCTCTGGCTCTGGGAAGAAACCGTCCATGACATCGCTACCCAGACGTTCCGGGGAACTCTGGCGCAGATGGAAAAGATGCCGGGGCTGACCTTTGCCCAAAGCCAGGCGGCAGTTTATGAAGCCATGGAAAAAAGCTACCCGGAACTTTTCCAGAAGATCAGGGAAAAGGTCAAAGAGGGCACATGGATTCCTGTCGGGGGGATGTGGGCTGAGCCCGATTTGAACATGCCCGACGGCGAATCTCTCGCCCGGCAGCTTCTCTATGGCAAAAGATACTTCCTGGATAGATTTGGGGTCGATGTGACTGTGGGATGGAACCCGGATTCGTTCGGCCATAACTTCCAGCTGCCTCAAATCCTGGCCAAAGCCGGGATCAATTATTATGTCTTTGAAAGATGCGCGCCCGAAAATACTCCGTTCTTTTGGTGGGAAGGCGCCGACGGCTCAAAAGTCCTCGCCTATGTGCCGCCGGGCTGGTATCTGGTTGACCTGAAAAACGGCCTTAAGGACCTTCTTTTTGAAGCGGGCAAGAACACGTCGGTCAAGGATTTCATGATCCTCTACGGCGAAGGAGACCATGGCGGAGGCCCGCGCCATTCGGATGTCGAGGCCATCGCCAAATTCAAAAAGGACAAGAATCACCCGCGGCTTGAGTTCGTCGCGCCGGAGAATTATTTCAAAAAGCTTGAATCCGCAAAAATCGAATTTCCTGTCGTCAAGCGGGAACTCAATTTCACTTTCCCCGCTTGTTACACGACTCAGGCAGAGACAAAAAAATGGAATAGGCGCCTGGAAAACCTCCTGCTTTCGGCAGAGAAGTTTTCCGCATTGGCCACGTTTGCCGGCTACAGGGATTATTATCCTGAAAGAGACCTGGATGAAGCCTGGAAGAACGTCCTCAGAAACCAGTTCCATGACATCCTCGATGGCTCAAGCATAGGTCCCGTGTACGAGGAAACCCGGAAATATTATGAAGCCGCGTATGCCCGAGGAAAAAGAGCGCTGGATTTTTCCCTCGAAACCATAACCAACGTCATCGACACGAATGGAGATGGCCTGCCTCTTATCGTCTATAACTCACTTTTCTGGGAGAGGACTGAGCCTGTGGA
>CAZKEW010000184.1:0-4476 GCA_964551885.1 uncultured Eubacteriales bacterium | reverse complement strand
TTCGACGTCTACGGACAGCCCGGATGCTGGCAGGATGCAGCCTGCCTCTACGGCATCGAAAACCTCATCATGGCGACATTCGATGACCCCAGGTGGGTCCACGAATTCTTGAAAATTCTCCAGGCAAGGAAAAAAATCTTTATCCGGTTGATGAAAGGAGCCCGCTACGAGCTCATCGAGCACGGCGGCGGCGACGCTTCCTCCACCGTTATTTCGCCCAAGATCTTCGACGCTTTTGTCGCGCCCTATGACGCCGAGCTCATCGAGCTGGCTCATGCGGCCGGCCAGCGCATCGTCTATCACACTTGCGGTGGAATGATGCCGATTCTCGAAAACATCGCAGCCATGAATCCCGATGCCATGGAGACGTTCACTCCTGTTGGCATGGGCGGAGACACAAACTTGCGGGAGGCCAAGCGCCGCATCGGCAGCCGCGTCGCGATGATCGGCGGGTTTGACCAGTTCCACTATTTCAAGGGCTGCTCGCCTGAGGAGACGCGTAAGGCTGTCCGGCGCTGCTTTGAAGAGGCGGGAGAAGGCGGGGGCTACATCCTCTCCCCTTCCGACCATTTTTTTGACGCCGAGGTTGAGCTGATTAAAGCTTGCGCCGACGAAGCTCACAAGTGTGTCTATTAATATAACAGGGTAATTCAGGCGTCATTGCAGGGAACGGAGCGACGAAGCAATCTCATAAATCAAAAACAGGATTGCCGCGCTCCCTTGGGTCCCTCGTCATGACAATGATATCAATACTATCTCTTTTTATCGGCAAATCTGCTATAAATATTCGGCTTGTGAATATTTTTATGAGTTGCTATGATTAAAACCGTGAAAACAAAAGACATCATCGCAAAGATCAAGGCGACCGAATCGCCTCTTGCCCGACAGCTTTTGATCGTCGGCCTGGTCAGCCATCTGCTTGAAGAAAAAGGGAAGCCGGCCCCGATCATCATCGGCGGCTGTGCGCTTTCCTACTACACTCGAGAAGTTTATTTCACGGCGGATATTGACCTTGCCTACGCCGACAGGGAATCTTTAGATGCGGTTCTAAATAGCCTTGATTTTCATAAGAAAGGCCGTTATTGGGTCAGTGAAGACTTGGATATTGCCATCGAGGTTCCCGCTTCTCAGCTTGCTGGAGAAGACTCGCCCATTGAAATCGTCGAGCTCGGAGAAGGCCTTAAATGTAAGGTTCTAGGCCTTGAAGACCTCATCATTGACCGACTGAACGCCTGCAAACATTGGAAGTCCGAAATCGATTGTGAAATGGCGGAGTTGCTTGTCCACCGCTATAAGGACGAGCTCGATTGGCGCTATTTGGAAAAGAAAGCCTCGCTCCCGGAAAATGATACACTGCGGGAAATGAGGAGTCTTAAGGAAAAGATAAAATAATGAAAATAAAAATTAGGCCATATAAAAGCGATTCCGCTGTAGAAGTCCTCCTGCTCCGGGATCAACTAGGAATGAAAAAATATAGGAAGCAGCTTATAAGAAAACCCGAGGAAAAAGAAATTCTCCTCGAATTAGCCCTGAACAAAATAAGGAAGGCTGAGAAAAATAGCTTTATTCCGATCGGGTTTCGCAAAAGGCGGGTGAAGCTCCTTCCTTAGCGGCATTCTTCCTTCCCCTAAAGACTCTTGCCCACGCGGCCGTCGGAGGTGATGGAGATCTTTTCTTTGCCGTCCTCGCTTTCAAGAAAGGCTTCCCAGAGATTCCAAGTCGCTTTTATCTGGGGCGGCCATTTATAGCCTTTGACGTTCATCTTCTCTAAGCCCAGCTCAGCGAGGCTATCCGTGTACTTCCCATGATTTAGGTAATATGTTTTTTCTTTATAATAAACCTGCCTCAGCGCCCACTTGGCTGCCTCCTCTGGCTTAACAACAAAAGCTTCCTTTCCTTCTCCCACATTCCGGCCGGAAAAGTGGACATAGGCCCACATCTCGGGGTAATGGATGTTGATGAGCCCCGTAGGAGCCCAGACCCAGTTGTCCTCTGGCAATGGCTTGCCCGTTTTTGGGTCTGTCACTTTGGTGTATGTCCCATTCTTAACATCAACCCGGTATTCGACGCGGGAGAAATCTACCCGCCACTGGTCCCCGGCAACGGGAGGCTTCTTTCCCGGCACGGTCTCCTTGAGCACGTCCCAGGGCATGGCGATCTCGACGCTCCAGCTCCTGTCTTTATCCCCGGGCTTGTTGATCGTCCCGTCCACATAGACCTTGGTCTTCAGGTCCTGAATATCCCAAGCATGGATAGCCGGGCCGCTATCGCGGTATGGCTTGACGAGGAATAAATCCCACTCGGTGCCGAGGGCATTTAACTCCAGCTCGTAATAATTATGAGAGTCAGCATCAGGATCGATGAAGACCTCAAAGTCGTTATCATAAAAGATGATTGAATCGCGCTTGATGAGAGTGGCCCAGACATTCGGTTCTTCAAGCTCAGCGCCGATATAAAGAAAATTCTCATCCCAGAGCATCTTGGCGCGGGTGCGGAAACGCGGCTTCGGCTTGAGAGCTCCTTCGATGTCCACAAAATCTTCTGTCCAGGCAGCCTTCTTCCAGGCCGGCTCGTCCAATTTCCCATCAATGACGAGAGGGCTTCCTGCTCGGTAACAGATGTAATGCGGCGGCGCAAAAGGGATCCTGGGCTCGGGGAAGATTTTTGGCTGAGCTTCCTGAGTATCTCCTCTCAGGACTGGAGCGATACATAAAGCGCTTAAAATAATCAAACAGACATTCAATAAAAGCCTCTGAGCTAGGATATTCGGCGTTGCTTTTTTCCGCATTTGTGTTCTTCCTAAATTCTGGGGTCCCCCTTAATTTCTTCTATTTTGTGCTAATTTGCAAATCTTCAGTGTGCTGGGACCAGGACAAGATGGGGACGGTTCTCCAGGGAGAACCGTCCCCATCTTTTTTCTGTGAGAACCCAAGAAACTAAGAGGAGGAATGGGTGGCGCGGCGCCAGTTCCCGCAACGCCCGCAGCGTGCATCATTCTCCGCATGTCATTACGAGACATCGAAGATGCCCGGGCAATCCGCAGAAGTCATTGCGAGGCCTTTTGGTCGAAGCAATCTGCTATCAATTCGCTGGATCAGCGGGATTGCCGCGTCGCCTCGTTCCTCGCGATGACCCCAATAAGATTCAGGCTCTCCGCTAAGTTTGAAAACGAGACCGGTATGTCTTCGCCGCTTCGACCATGGCCACGATGTTTTGCGGCGGAACATTAGGCAGGATGTTGTGGACCTGGGTGAAGACAAAGCCTCCGCCTGGAGCGAATATCTCAATCCTGCGCCTCACCTGTTCATCGATCTCCTGTTTAGTTCCATAAGGAAGAAGATGCTGGGTGTCACAGCCTCCCCCCCAGAAAACCAGGTCTTTGCCGAACTCGCGTTTGAGTCTTTCCGGGTCCATTCCGCGCGCGCTTGTCTGGACGGGATTGATGATCTCAACACCGATTTCGATAAGGTCAGGAAGCAGGTCCGCGATCGACCCGCAAGAGTGGAGGAAAAGATGGATGCCCTTTCGCCTCCTCACTCTCTCGTAGATCTGCTTGTGCCGTGACTTAAAAAACTTTCGGTACATCTGCGGCGAGATTTGAGGCGCGAGCTGCGTTCCCAGATCATCTCCCATCTGGATGATCTGGACATAGCCTTCGATAGCGTCCAGGAATTTCTCAAGATTCTCCAAATGCATTTCCGTCAGCTTGTCGAGGAGCGCTTCTACTTTTTTTGGATCCTCGATGAGGTCGGCGAGAAAACGGTCTATCCGGCAGAGATACTGTCCCCATTCGAGGAGGTTTCCTCCGAAGGCGGCCATGATCGCGAAGTCCGTGGTCTCATAGAGCTGCTTGGCCCGTTGCCGGATATCGGCAAGATGCTCCTTTGTCAGCGGCCTATGCCATGGCGCTGTCGGGAAAGCCGCCCAAGTCACCTTGCTCATCAGCTCAGGCAGCCTCTCGAGTATGGCCAGGTTGCGGCCATCCCAATCCAGGAGAGGAAAGTAACTTTGGCTGAGGTAGAAGGTGCCTTGAGGCATTGTGCCGATGACTGTGCCGTCTTCGCTTTTGGCCAGCCGACCACCCAGCCCATCAGGCTCAAGATTGGCGTAGGAGGGGATCTTCGCCGACGAGCCGTCGGGCAAAACAAAATCCTTCCAGTCGCTCTCCTCAATGAGAAACGCCCGGCCCAGGTCGATGACATCCGCTTCCACATAGTCCAGGATCGGTAGTTCGGGCTGAACGAGCTGCTGGACAACATCATAAACATAGGTTTTGCCGGCTGTTATACCGAGATATTTTTTGAGATTGCCATATGCCACTGCTGTTATACCTGTGGAACGCATGGCCCCCAGGTCTATTGGCACTTTGTCCGGTTCACGGTGTTGGATGGCACAAAGGACTCTTTCTCGTTTCGTCATCGCAGTCTTCCTCATTTCCAGATCGCGCGCTTGATATCTTATTCTAAATATACATTC
>CAZKEW010000183.1:0-4485 GCA_964551885.1 uncultured Eubacteriales bacterium | reverse complement strand
TCCCTTCACCAAGCTCTCCTGTGACATTGAAGGGCTACATGATCATCACGGAAACGGAGATGCTTCCCAAAAGAAGCTTGGCGTTTTTTCCGGCTGCGGTTATAATGAATGACCTCCGCTGGAGCTGGAGAGAAAATGAAGAGAGAAAATGTTCGTGTCGCGATTATCGACAATTCCATCGACCCCACCGTCTACAAGCCTATCGACCACTGGAGGACATTTCTCGGAGTTCCTTGGGAGGCGTTTCGCGCCGTCGAGAGCCGCTTTCCCGGTCTCGATCGGGGCTACACCCACCTCATCTTGACCGGCTCGGAAGCGTCCATCATGGAGAGGGAAAGCTGGGTTTATGAGGAGGTGGAGGTCGTCCAAGAGGCCCTCGAAAGAGGGATTTCCATTTTAGGAAGCTGCTACGGCCATCAGCTCTTAGCCTTGGCGCTGCGCGGCCCTGCCCATGTCAGGCGCTGCCCCCAGCCTGAGGTGGGATGGATCCCTATCAAAATCCAGATGAAGAACAGTCTTTTGGGCGATGAGGAGGAAGCCTATACTTTCTCCATTCATTTCGACGAAGTCATCGGCTTGGATGATGACTTTCTCGTCCTGGCTACAACACCCGCCTGCCTCGTCCAGGCCTTCGAGCTCAGGACCAGGCCTGTCTGGGGAATTCAGTTCCATCCCGAAATCAATATCTCCGCGGCCAGAGAGCTCCTCGAAAACCTCATTCGCCTCGAGCTCAAGACTTCGCTATTATTCGAAGAAGCGCTCAGGAAGAGGCCGCGAGATTCAGGGCTCATCCGGAGAATAGTCCGCCATTTTCTTGCCTCAGGCGAGAAGCAGTGAACGGAAAGGTTGATTTCGGAAAAAAACACGAGTGGAATATGCTTTTTTTCTTGACAAATCAGCTATTTTTTATTATCTAAGATAAGTAAGCTAAAGAAATTTCTGTGTTTATATTGAGTTGTCAAATTTAAAAAGGAGGCCCTGATGAAAAATAAGAAGGTCTTTGTTTCTCTTATCTTGATTCTTGTCCTTTTTACGTTGAGCGCTTTTGCTGAAACGAAGAAACTCAAGAGCATCGGACAGTACACCTTTGCGCGGATCAGAGGAAAGATCCCCACGCAGGAAGTGATGAAGCAACTCGTCGATAGATATGCCGGCGACATCAAGTATGGGTTTGACCTGGCCGGATACGGCGACCTTTATCTTCCTTTTTTGGAGCAGTTGAAGACAGCCACGTTCGAAGAAAAATCGTTGCCCGTGGGCGACAAGCTCACGTGGATGCTCTTCCGCTCCCATGGAAAAGTCAAGGTCGTTCAGGACATCGAGTGGGCGGGCAAAGCGCCGCTTGAGGTCTTCGCTTTTAATGTAAAGAAGGATTATAAGAACTACGAGTTTGTCATGCCGAGACCGTGCGGTAACATTTCTCTCCGCAGCATCACGGCGCTTGAAATGCCCCCTGCCGTCTGCGAAATTGTTGTCACTCCAGCCAAAGTCAACCTGAAAGACCCAGTGACCGTCGATATGAGCGGCACAAAGTTAGCCAAATCCATGGAAGTGGATGTCATCGGTCCGGATGGGGCAAAGATCACAACCCATGCCTTTACACCCGAATCTCCCAAATGGCAGGCGAGCTTTGACAAACCGGGAAATTACACTTTCAAAGGCCGGGCGGTTAACATGGATGGCAAGCCTTCAACGAATCCCTGCGAAGCCAAGGTCTATGTCAATGCCCCGCCGACCTGCCAACTGAAAACCTCCTGCCTGCTCTGCAAGGATTATGTCGGAAAGCCCGTGACCATCGACGCTTCCGGTTCAACCGACCCCGACGGCAAAGTGGTCAAGGCCGATTTCGCCATCACCGATCTGGCGGGCAATCCTGTTGATAAATTCATGGATACCGAGGCTCCGTTAGTCTGGGATAAAATCTTTGATAAACCAGGCTCCTATGCTGTAACTGTTGTGGTAACCGACGATTTTGGCGCTGTCTCAGAGCCTTGCCGGGTTGTCCTTGACGTCACCCAGAAGCGCAGTTTTGCGGCCATCAGCGCAGGTCCTTTCTTCGCTCGCGGAAGCCACGGCCCCTACATCTTCGGCAAAGTGGGCTGGTTCTACTGGATCGAGCCTGACAAAGTCGATTTCGTGCTTTCCGCTGGAGGAGCCCTGAGCCTGAAGGATGCTCCCTGGAAATCCATTTTCCTCGGAGATGCCGTGGTGAATTATCACACTGGTCCCGTCTTCTTCGGGGGCGGCGCCGGGTTTACCACAGCCGTCAAGGAAGGACGGTCGGCTGATTTCGACCTTATCGGCAACATCGGAGTCGATGTCTTCAAGACAGAGACGGCCAAGGGCGCGCTGCTTTTTGATTTGAGATGGCCCATCGGTGAAGGCCGGTCCTTCTCGAAGAATCACAAGTTTGGGCTCGGGTTCAGAGTTCTCCTCTGATTCTCGAGAGCTTTATTTCGGCAACTGAAGGCCAAGGATTTTTTCCTTGGCCTTTTTTTTCGCAGCCATAAATGAGATGAGAATTGCTATCATCGGAGCGGACGGGCAGTTAGGTTCTGATTTGGTGAGGACTCTCCAGCAAGACGAGGCCATTCCTCTGTATTATCCTGAGTTCGATATCACGCAGGCCCAGAAGACAAGGGAAGCCCTTCGCCGGCTCCATCCTGAAGTGGTCATCAATACCGCGGCCTACCATCGCGTGGATGAATGCGAGGACAATCTTCAGGCGTCCTTTCTTGTCAACGCTACCGCAGTCCGGGATTTGGCCTTGGCGGCCCGAGAACTTGAGTTCATCCTCGTCCATTTCAGCACCGATTATGTTTTTGACGGCCGAAAAAGGCGGCCCTATGTCGAAGAAGACCAGCCCTTCCCTTTGAGCGTGTATGCCGTTTCCAAGCTGGCCGGCGAATTTTTCGTCCGGGCGCTCGTCGAAAGGTATTTCCTTATCCGCACCTGCGGCCTTTACGGAGAGGCGAGCTCTCGAGAGAAGGGGTACAATTTTGTCGACCGGGTGATCGCTTGGGCCGATGAGGGAAAGAATTTGAGCATCGTCAACGACCAATGGGTGACGCCCACGTCGTCGGCAGAGCTTGCCCAAAAAATAACCGAACTCATCAGGACGTCGCACTTCGGGCTTTTCCATATGACGAACGAAGGGGAATGCACCTGGTATCAATTCGCGCAGGAAATTTTTTCGCTCCTCGGGAGGAAGCCGCGTCTTGAAGGCGTTGATTCCCGGACGTTCGGCGCCAAGGCCAGGAGGCCTCTCTATTCTGTCTTAGAGAACAAGAGGGCGAAAGAGGTCGGGCTGAGTCCATTCTTGCCTTGGAGAGAGGCCTTAGAAGCCTATCTTAAGAAGAAGGGTTATCTGACCTGACAGCCTCTTTTTGCTGACTTATTCCCCGCTTATTTTCTTTAAGAGCTCCTCAGGGAGGGTCGAGACTTCCGCTTTTGCGTTGGTCACGACGTGGACGGTGTAACCTGTAGCGATGAGCTTTCGCTCTTCCTTGGTCAGGAGCTCGTAATCAAAAACCACTTTCTTGGGCGTAATTTCGCGAAGAGACACGCGGATCGTGAAAACCTCATCATACCGAAGCGTTTTTCTGTATTTGCAGAAAGTTTCGACGACAACAAGATAGTATCCTTGCGCTTCTATATCTTTGTAGGAAATGCCTTTTTGACGGCAGAACTCGGTGCGGCCGATCTCAAACCATTCAAAATAGTTCTTGTTGTGGGCCACGCCCATCTGGTCCGTTTCTGAATAGCGAACCCTTTCTTCAATCTCGAAGGATGGGCTCATGGACAATAAGGGAGGCGGGTCACCCCGTCAGTTTGCCCAGCTTGGTCAGCTCTTCATTATAGTATTTTCGGTAAAGGATTTCCCACTCCCGGCTGCCTTCCTCGATCGACTTTTTCTGGGACTGAATTTTTTCTACGGCCTTTTTATCCAGGGTCTCGTAGAGTTTCATCTCTTCCTCGATGGCCTTGACGATGGTCAAGCGGATCTCATTGGCGTCATCCAGGAATTCGACCTGGTCGTTATTGTAGAGGGCGGTGAGGATTTGATGGGAGAGGAAGTTGATCTTTTCGCGGGAGATCCTGTTGCTCACAGCACGATATTCCTTTCTTTGGCCAGTTTTGTTTTGATCATCCGGAACATGGTCTGGTATTCGATATTCTCTTTCCTGATCTTTTCCATGTGCTTGCTCAGCATTTCTCTCACTTCCTGGTCGAGCTGGTCCTCTTTCTGGAAATCTTCGGTGATGAGGTTGGTGATTTGCTCGATGATTTTATTCCTGTCATCGAGGATCACTTTGCCTTCTTTGGCCAGATTTCTGACGATGATGAAAGCCATATGCTCAATCTGGTTCTTGTTCAGCCTCATAACTTTCCTAAAATACACTACCTCGCGAAAAAATTCAAGGATTCATTGAAGAAAACGCCGCTTCTCAGGATAGAAGCAGGAAAGGGATGAGCCCTTTTTGG
>CAZKEW010000182.1:0-4515 GCA_964551885.1 uncultured Eubacteriales bacterium | reverse complement strand
TAATAGTCCTCCAAATTTTTCAGCGAGAACTGACGGGAAGGTGCCGTGACAGGACCCATCCGTCATCGTAATCCGTGACCATCACGGAATTTGGGATGCTTACCAGGTTTTACAACGGCTTTGGGATGATGTAATATTGTTCCACACTTGCGCGCCTGTAGCTCAGTGGATAGAGCGGCGGACTCCGGATCCGTAGGTCGCAGGTTCGACTCCTGTCAGGCGCGCCATCATATCCTCATTTCCCCATCCTCTCTTTCATAAGTTTGACGAATTCTCGGAGGGGAAAGATGATCCAAATGATGAAGATCGCAAACCCGATTAGCCAAATCGTCAGACTCAACCAATCGATGCGCATGTCGACCACCTCCTAATCATACGAAAGCCGCAGTAGGCCGCTGGCGAAATAGATGATCATGGCGGCAACAGAAACCCAGCCCGCAATTCTTCCGAGCCCCAATCCTCCAAGCGCGATGCTGACCAAAAAAACCGCCAATCCGAACCCAAAGATCGACAGCATGACCTTCCCGCCCCGCGAACGCGGGATGAGGTAAAAGGCATCGCCTTTTTCGATTTCTTTCTGAGTGGGTTGCCAAGCATTGCGGATAAAATCTGCCCTCTCGCGTTGAGAAAAATTTTTCCCGATGAGGCTGAAAATCGGAGTGAACAACAGAGCTGCTCCGGCGCTGAGAAAAGTGGCATAAGTGCTGGCGTTGGGGTGGCCGGCAAATAAAATAAAAACACTCAGCGCGCCGGTGACGGCGCCGGCCAGGTATCCTGTGAGAGCTCCGAACCAGTTGCCTTTTTTCCAGAAAATTCCATAGACGATGGCCACGATGAACAGGGGCATGTCCGTGATTCCGATGACGGTCAAGTAGGCGTTCACCGCGCCCATTTTTTTGGCATAAAACGAAAAGGCCACCATGAAGAAGCCGACCAGCAGCGTCGCCAGCCTAACCACTCTCAGAACCTCTTTTCCCGTTGCCTTGCGCCTGAGGACTCTCTGGTAGATGTCGCTCGTGAAAAGCGTCGCCGTCGAGTTGATATTCGAGCTTATCGTGGACATCTGGGCCGAGAGCAGACCGCAGATGATGATTCCGAAAATGCCCGTGGGAAGAAAACGTGTGAGCATGGTCGGGATAACAGTGTCCGCGCTTTTTATCCCTGGTTCTATCACTCGCGCCGCGAGCCCTGGCAGATACCACAGCAAGGCGAAGGGCGTTGTTTGGATTCCTGAGAGGATGAGACCTTTGGCCACACTCTTCACATCTTTTCCTGAGAAGGCCCTCTGGAGCATGCCCTGGTCAGTGCAGGCCCATTGAATCCCGAGCAAAAATATGGCCAGGATAAACGTCCAGTTGAGCTGACCTGTTTGGGGCACAAGGTCTAAAAAAGAAGAGGGGAGGCTTTTGGCTATTCCCGGAAATCCTCCGGCCTTAATCATCATGATCGGGAAAAAGATGAGCGCGCCCAGGAGCATCAGGCTGAATTGGAGGACATCGGTAAGGGCTACCGACCACATCCCGCCCGCTGTTGTATAGATGATGGTGATCACAGAAAAAATCAGAGCCCACATCAGGTAGGAATTTTCTCCCGTCTTGGTGATGACCATGGCCGCCGTCGCGCCTGTGTAAAGGACAATGCCCAGCCAGAAGGACAACCGGAAAATCCAGAGGACGGCGATGATGACGCGCATGCCTAAGCCGTAGCGCGCTTCCAGGAATTCAGGGATGGTTTTAATCTCGAGCCGGCGCAGGATGGGGAGGACGAAGAGCCCGGCAAGAACGAGGGCCATATTTCCTGTCCAGGTGTGCCAAACAATAGAGATTCCTTGCTCATAGGCCTTTCCTGACTGGCCGATGAAACTGTACATATTGACGTTGGTGGCGGTGAGTACGGCCGCAAGGATAAAGGGAGGAAGCGACCTTCCCGCCACATAATAGTCATCAGGGTTCTTGACCCATTTGAAGAAGATGGAGCCGAAGAAAAAGAGGAAAGTTAGGAAAAAAACAAGGATGCCGATATCGATAGCCGTCATGAGTGGTATTATAAGATTTCTTTTTTGGCCGAAAAAGTCAACTTCCAATTTTAGAGAGGAGGTTAGGCGGCCGCAAGATTATTGCGCGAACACTCCCTGTTGTATATAATCTAGGCCAATGGAGAAGGTCCTCAACGCATCCTATGGATAACAAAAAAAGAATTTACATTTCTCTTATCGTGTTCGTCGCCGTTTTTTTAATCGGCGCTGCCGGATTCAGGTTTTTTGGCGGCAAAGGCTGGACTCTTTTGGACAGCATTTATATGACGGCCATCACGATCGCCACCATCGGCTATGAAGAAGTTGTCGATATCAGCGCTAACCCGGCGGCGCGCATCTTCACTATCTTTTTCATCATCCTCAGCCTGGGCACAATCGCCTTTGCCGTATCTTCCATAACGGCGTTTATTGTCGAGGGCGAAATTAAAAATATCTTGGGGAGAAGAAGAATGGAGAAAGAAATCGCCAAGCTCAAGGATCACTATATTATCTGCGGCAGCGATGAAACAGCTCAAACCATCATCCAGGAGATGATCCTGACGCGCCGGGATTTTGTCGTCATTGAGCCGTCAAAAGAGAATATTGATAAGCTCGCGTCTAGGGGAAACTTTCTGTATATTTTGGGTGATCCCTCCGAAGACGATATTTTGTTAAAAGCGGGGCTCGACCGGGCGAAAGGGATTCTTCTCTCCCTGCCCAGAGACGAAGGCAACTTGTTTGTCACGATTACAGCCCGTAGTTTGAACCCTCATATCAAGATAGTGGCCAAGGGAAGTGATGTGAAGGCTGAAAGCAAGATGAAGAAAGCGGGCGCGGATTATGTCGTTTCTCCGGCGTTTATCGGGGGCATGCGCATGGTCTCCCAGATTGTCCGCCCGGCTGTTGTCACTTTTCTGGACACGATGCTCCGCGACCGCGAGCAGGTTCTCCGTTTTGAAGAAGTTCCGGTTGGAAAAGGTTCGCCTCTCGTGGGGAAAACGATCGCTGAAGCCCGAATAGGGGAGAGGACGGGAGCCCTTCTCGTGGCGGTTATGAGAGGGGGGACGAAAGACTACGAATTCAACCCGCCCAGCGAGCGGAAGATTCAGGATGACGATATTCTTGTCCTTATCGCCGCGCCTGAAATGTTGAAGAGTATAGAAAAAACCGTTCAGGAAGGCTAAACGGAATTTTTCTCTTTTTCCGAGCTTTCGGGAAGCTCGGCCGGCTTCTCTTCGGTCATTAACTCCAGGCGGCCGGTGAATTTTTCCAGGCGTTTTTCCGCCTCGTCAAACCTTGTCTTGGCATTCGTCAGGTGCGTCCCCAGGGTTTGGAAATCATTCCGGAAGCGGCCGAGGTCTCCGCGCAGTTGGGCTAAAGTTTGGAAGATTGCCTGGGCCGATTTTTCGATCTGCAAGCCCTTGAGCCCCAGCACAATGACCTGGAGATAGGCATAAAAAGAATTGGGAGAGACGGGGATGACGCGGCACTGGAGGGCGTAGGAAAAAATGCCCTTCTCCTCTCCAAAGGCTTCATCTTTGATAATGGTCTCGTAGTAGATGTTCTCGGCGGGGATGTACATCAGGGCAAAGTTGTAGGTGCCTTCATCTGGGAGGATGTATTTGGAGGCGATATCATCGATGTGCTTGTTGACGTCGGCGACGAATTTTTTCCGCAGGGTCTCTTTTTCTTTGGCTGCTTCCTCCTGAACATATTTCTTGAAGTTTTCCAGGGGGAATTTGGCATCCACAGGGACAAGGTTGTTCCCGAGCTTAATCGCCGCATCGACTTTCTCGCCGCTCTTGAACCGGTGCTGCAAAAGATAATAGGCCGGAGGGAGAATCTGACCCAGTAAATCGCCCAGGAAGAATTCGCCCAGTCCGCCCCTGAATTTGGGCGCCCGCAGCAAATCCTCGAGGCTGGAGATGTTTTTAGCTTTCTCCAGGACTTCTTTTGTCGCGACCTCGACTTTGCCGAGGTGGCTCTGCACAGATCCCAAGCTCTGGCCGATATCTCCGGTCGTCTTTTGGAACTGGAAGCTCATGCTCTGGAGCTGTTGACTGAACTGCTGGGTGAGCTGCCCGATCTGCTGCTGCATCAGAGCGAGAGCTTGGTTGTCCGTTTGCGCGCGCTTGATGTCCTCGATTTTTGAGGAGGTGTTTTTGAGGGAGCGGGTGAGAAGGAGAAAAAATAAGATAAAAATAGCGGCAACGCCCAGAATGAGTATGATGACAATGTTTTGGCTCATTGAGGATTTTCGATCTTCTCTTGCCCACATTATAGGCAAAGAGCGGGCCCTGTGCAAATTCAATTATTTGTCATTCGGGGACGGTTCTCTCTGAGAACCGTCCCCATCTAAGAGGGGTTTGACAAGAGGGGAGGAGTCATCTAAACTAAAGAGGATTTTTTTGGCCCGTTAGCTCAACAGGTAGAGCAGCGGACTCTTAATCAGTTTTAGGGGATTGAGCTAAATCGTTGAAAATAGTATAACTTATTGATTT
>CAZKEW010000181.1:0-4559 GCA_964551885.1 uncultured Eubacteriales bacterium | reverse complement strand
ATTTCTGACTCACTTAAAGAATCTGTCAAAGCTTTTAATTTTGAGATTATTGGATTTCTTAAAACTTGGCTCCAAGCACAAGATAAACCACGCTCTGAGCAGATTTGGGCTCGAGGAGGCTTTTGCTTCCCACGCCATAACCCAACTCCAGCGGGCCTGCGGGCGTGGAGATTTGGACTCCGACTCCGATGCCCCAGAGCAAATCGGGCGAATAAGTCACCCCAGGCCAGCGCTGCTCGAAATCGAGAGCCGCATTTCCCGCCGCCTTGAAATAGACGAAGTTATTAAACTTGTACCTATATTCTCCTCGAAGAATCTTCATCTGATTTCCAAACAGTTGATCGTATTTCATCCCGACAAAGGTCGCCGGCCGTCCTTGATTGAGAAATTTGTAGAAAGGGGTGCCATCTGAAGAATCTCCCCAGTAGCCGTAGAAACGCAGCGTATGATTCTGGAAAAAGGTCTTATAGAAGTCCAGGGAGGCTTCTATGAATTCATAGGCAATATCGGACCCAAATAAGTCATAGCTGCCTTCATAGTTGCCGCGGAAAAAGAGGCCTCTGCTGGGCGTCCAAACGTTATCTAACATGTCAAGAGTGGCTTCGACACCTATTCTCCTGAGTTGGTCTTTCAGGCCGGTAAATAGCTCTGGTTGCGCTAAAGCTCCAACCGGATCGACATTCATCTCTTCCTGCTCGCAGGCGATTTCGACATTCAGCCTTTTTTTGAGAAGAAAGCCGACTCCCCCTCCGAAGGTCCAGGATCTGTCTTTATAGCTATTGATCAGATTTCCTTCTCCGTCATAAAGGCGCGTGGGAACACTTTTATAGTTCATATGAAAAAAGGGATAGAGGGGAAAATTCAATGTTTGAGAAGGATAAGAGATCTTAGAGCGAAATCGGGTCAGTCCGGCAACTTCAAGCTCGTTTTCGAGCCGCAGGCCAGGAACGAGAAGATTTGTGAAATAAATGCCGGCTGCGGCAACCAATTTGTGGAAATTATCATACCGCAGGCCGACTCTGAGCTTACCGCGGGGGAGCTCCTTGACATTCAAAAGTATATCTATTTTGTTATTGACGGCCGGATAGACGTCATACCGGACATTTTCAAAATATCCGAGAGCATAGAGCTCCATGATCTGCCGGCTGATTTTTACGCCGTCCACAGCGTCCCCCTGTTTTAGGCTGAACAAACGGGAGATGAATGAGGAAGGAAGCTTCTCATTGCCCAGGACAGTGATCCTGTCGAGGGGGATTTTCTCCTGCTGTTGAGTGATCGCCGTTTGACCCGATGGCCATAATTTTGTTTCGACCTCTTTCGACCGGCTCAGCCCATATTTTTCCTTGAGGGCTTCGAGGAGAGGGCGGCCTTTTTCGGCAGCGATTTCACCGTTTTTTTTGATCTTAGTTAATCTCTCCGGAAAGAAAAAATCCATACTCCGGAGCCCCTTCATATCGGGTTGGATGTAAATATCAATCTTTTCGCTCTTCATTTTTTTTTGGTCGGTCTCGACGACGCGGAGGGTTTGACCGAGTATTTTGTCGGCGGAGTTGAGCTCGGCTTTGGGGTTGAGCGGGGCTCCCAAGTCGACGGCGATCACAATATCTGCGCCCATTTCCTTGACGACATCGACAGGCAGATTATCAAGAATTCCGCCGTCGGCGAGAAGATAGTCATCCCAGTCTATCGGGCTGAAAACAGTCGGGATGGCCATCGTGGCGCGCATGGCTGTGGGAAGAGAGCCTCTTTTCAAGACGACCTCTTTGCCCGTGACCAGGTCGACAGCAACACAGCGGAAAGGGATAGGTAGCTCATCGAAATCCGCATCTCCGGGAAAAGGAAAAGTCAGTTGCGAAAAGAGCAGGGAGAACTTCTGCCCGTAGATCAGACCTCTGGGGACAGAAGGAATCCCTTTTCTCAAGACAAAATCAAGCTGGTATCGGCCATCCAATTTTTTTTCAAAGAAAGGCAACAAGGATCGCGGAGGCCGGTCGCTGAACATATCTTCCCAATTGATTTCGGCGGCAATTTTTTCCAAATCGCTGCCGCAGTAGCCTCGAGCGTACAAGGCCCCCATGATCCCGCCCGCGCTCGTGCCGGCAATAAAGTCGATCGGGATATCGAGCTTATCAAGCAATTTGAGCACCGGGATGTGCGCGAGTCCTTTAGCCCCGCCTCCACTTAGCACCAAGCCGATCTTGGGACGGTCTTCGGAATAAACGTACGGAAGAAAAAAAAGGAGGGTGAAAGCGAAAATCTTGATGTTCTTCAAGGATTTGCCCGTCGGCTTTCTTTAACGGCAGCGCTCCCAGTCGGAGTCGTGATAAAAAGAATCCAGCTCTTTCCACATATCAGGAAGGTCGCAAGTCATGATAATGAGGTCTTGAGGCTTTCCTGAGAGGTCCTTGACATAGTCCGGGAGAAGATGTTCTTCCTTGAAGCCGAGCTTGTGGCAGATGGTCCGGGCAGCTGTTTGCGGTCTCATCATCTTAGCTATGACTTTTTCGACATTTTTTTCGGTAGCTATAAAATAAAGCTCTCGCATCATGACCATACCCAGGCCTCGCCGCCGGAAAGACCTGGCGACGATCACCCGGATTTCGCCCTGGTGTCTCCGCCACTCTTCGCCGCTGAGCTCGAGGGCGCCGTCGGCCACGATTTTATCTTTATGCAGAGCAATGATCCTGATGATATTTCCGTGCTCGGTGTGTTTGATCCTATGAGCGACAACATCTCTGTCAGTTACGTCTACCCTTAGGTATTTTCTGTCCTCAGGAGGAAGAGACCGATAAAACTGCATCAGCTTATCCAGGTCTTTTATAGTCAAAGACCGGATCACTACTTTTTTACCGTCTTTTAGCGTCTCTGTTTTTTCCATGGAAGAAAACCTCCTCTCTTCTTGGCTCTTTGGCCCAAACCTCGGCCTAAATATAGGCGGCAATCCGAAAGTTGTCAAGGAGGAGCTTCCACCCAATATTGCCGATAGAACCATGTCATCACGAGCGAAGCGAAGTGATCTGACCCGAAGCGTCATTCCTAGTGAAGTAAGGAATCTCAGGATGCTACGCGATAATCATGAGATCGCCACGACATCTTCGATGTCTCTCGACTACTTCGTCGGATCGCCACGCACCCGATGGGTGCTCGCGATGACAGAGGAAGCGTTTTTCTATCAATTTTGGGTTCCAGGCGTTCAGGCTTCTTTGACGAAAACAAGCAAAAAGGTCGAGAGAGCGGTCAGCCCGAGAGAGAAACAAAAAGGAGTAAAAACTCCCCAGTTTTCCCATAGCCACCCGGCGATAACAGAGGCAGGCAGGGCGCACAACCCGATAATCATCTGAAATCCTCCGAGAGAGCTGGCCCGGTGAGCTAATGGAGAAAGCTCGGCGACAAAGGTCTTTTGGACAGGCTCCAGGGCGGCTTTGTGAAACCCGTAAAGAACAAAGACAAGGATGAGGAAGAGACGGCTGTGGAGAGTGATGAGGCCAAGGCAGACGCCTGCCCAAAAGAGATTGGCCAGATAAAGCACCTTTTTTCTTCCGATCCTGTCCGAGAGCCTGCCAAAAGGGAGAGAGAATAGAGAGGCCGTGGCGGTGAAGATCAAGTAGAGGACGGGGACAAATGTGACTTTGAATCCAAATCTCTTGGCATAGATGAGCAGGAAGGAATAGCTGAAAGCCCCCAAGGCGAAAAGTGAACTGAGAAGGATAAAGAGTCTGAAGTTGTTGTCGATCTCTTTGAAAGAGAGGCCTTTATAAACCTTTGAAGTTTTATCCTTTTTCTCTTTGATGAAAATAAAGATGAGCAGAGCGCCGACCAGGGAAGGGATAGCGGCCAGGGCAAAGAGAAGCTTGTAGCCGAAAAGGTTGAGAAAAACGATCGAGATGAGGATGCCGCAGACAGCGCCGAGGTTATCCATCGTCCTGAGGAGCCCGAAATGCTTGCCCCTGTTTTGTTCTGTTGAGATATCAGCGACGAGAGCATCCCGCGGAGCACTCCTAATCTTGCCGAAGCGGTCAAGGATGCGAAAGGGAATGAGGTGTTGCCAAAGGCTCGAGAGAGCATAGCCGAGCCTTGAGAAAGCACCGCAGAGATAGCCTGTCCAGATGAAGATTTTTCTCTTTTTTATCCGGTCTGAGATGTATCCTGAGCCTGCCTGGGAGAGTGAGACAAGGGCTTCGCCGAGCCCATCGAGAAAGCCGAGAGCAGCCATATTGGCTTTTAATACGTCCGTGACAAAAATAGGCCAGATGGGGTAGATGATGTCAGATCCCATATCGTTGAGAAAGGAAGAGGCGGCAAAGACACGAATGGTCTTTTTCGTTTGGCCCTGGCTATTTTCCATCCTTACCCTCGGAATAATATGAGGCTTAACGAATTTTCGTTGAGCAGGCGCATTTTATGGGCTTTGTCCTCGGCTGTCAAGATTGCTTTTCCCCCAGATTTGCCGATAAAAAGGGAAAGTATTGATACTATTGTAATTGCGAGCGACCAAAGAGAGCGTGGCAATCCGACGAAGTCGTCGCGAGACATCGAAGATGACCCTTCGGGTCAGATCG
>CAZKEW010000180.1:0-4600 GCA_964551885.1 uncultured Eubacteriales bacterium | reverse complement strand
CCGCCGCACTGGGGACAGAGCAGAGGGTCGACTTCATAAACCTTACGGATCATCTCGGCCCAGCCCTTGGAAGGGATGCACCGGAGCTTGTCCTCAACAATGCGGAGAGGAAAAGCCGCCAGGCTCGCCTTCTTGATCTTCCCCCGATGAGCATTGGCGTAGAGGCCGTAATAACGCACTGTGACCTGGCCCTTGTCGGGGATGTGGGAGGTCACCCGGGCAATGAACTCCAGGTAGTCCATCCTCTCCGGCTCTTTGGCCTCTTTCCAAAACCCCATAAGATGGAAGAGGGTGTCACGTAACGTTCGCGCAGAGCGGAAAATTCGATAGACAACCGCCTCGCCCCTTGCCGTCGCCGCTCAAGCAGACGCCCACAGCCCCGTATCGAATATTAAGCCGCCTCATAGAGTGAACCAATGTCGTCAACAACCGGAGGCCTACTGATCCTAATTTAGCAAAAGGACAGAAGGAGAAAATCTAATTGTCATTGCACCGGCGCTGGATATAATAGTTGGCGCGAGAAGAAGGAGTGCTCCATGGGTTTACACTGGCTTGACCTGACCATCTTTGTGGCGTTTTTTGCTATTGTTGTCGGCGTGAGCATGTACAAGAGCCGGCGCGAGAAAACGGGCGAGGATTTCTTCCTGGCCGGCCGCGGACTCGTCTGGCCGCTGATCGGGTTTTCTCTTATCGCCGCAAACATCTCGACCGAGCATTTTGTCGGCATGTCAGGACAGGGGGCGGGCATTATGGGGATGGCTGTGGCCAGCTACGAATGGATGGCCGCGATAACGCTTGTCTTTGTCGCCCTATTTTTTCTGCCGAAATTCCTGAAGAGCGGAATTTACACTATCCCGGAGTATCTCGAATACAGGTATCATCCGGCGGCGCGCGGTATCATGGCCTTTTATCTTGTCATCGTCTATATAGCCGTCAGCATTTCGGCCGTTGTTTATACGGGAGCGCTGGCGCTTCACACCATCTTTGACATGGACCTCACCAAATCCGTCTGGCTCATCGGCATCATCGCCGCTATTTACACGACCTGGGGAGGGCTGAAGGCCGTGGCCTGGGCCGACCTTTTTCAAGGATCGAGTCTCATTCTAGGCGGTGTCATCACTTTGATTCTGGGCCTCCGCGCTGTCGGCGGCATCGGATCATTCTTTGCCGCCAATGAGACCAAGCTCCATATGATTCTTCCTTCCGATCATCCGGTTATCCCCTGGACGGCGCTTGTTATTGGCTTGTGGATCCCGAATTTTTATTACTGGGGCCTCAACCAGTTCATCACCCAAAGGACACTGGCCGCCAAGAGCCTTAAGCAGGGACAACTTGGTATCATCTTTGCGGCTCTTTTAAAGCTGACGATTCCCTTCATCATCATCTTCCCCGGCATCATGTCTTATCAGCTCTTCAAGGATCAACTGACGGCGCCGGGAGCGACGATGGACCAAGCGTATCCTTTGCTCATCAGGAATCTTGTCGGGCCGGGGCTCCGCGGGTTCATCCTGGCGGCAATCGCCGGCGCGGTCATCAGCACGCTGAGCTCGCTGCTGAATTCGGTCGCTACGATCCTGACGATGGACCTTTATAAGAGGCACATTAATAGAAAGGCCTCGGGCGAGTCGCTCGTGAAGATCGGCCGCTGGGCGACGCTGGTTTTTGTTTCGGCGGTCTGCCTGATTGCCCCGCATCTTGGAAACCCGAAATTCAAGGGAATCTTTAACTATATCCAGGAATTTCAGGGCTATATTTCTCCTGGGATCTTAGCTGCCTTCGTCTTTGGACTTTTCATTAAGCGAGCGCCGGCCAGCGCAGGAATTACCTCGCTCATCTTATGTGTCCCCACCTATGGTTTTCTGCAGTGGCAGTTTGGCCACATCGCTTTTCTTAACCGTATGGCCATCACGTTTGTCATTCTGGTCGTTGTCCTGACCGTAATCACGCTAATCAAGCCGCTCAAAGAGCCGAAAGTCATGCCGGTCAAAGCGGATTTCGATATGAGATCGCCGGCTTCGCTGAAGTGGCTCTGCCTGCTCGTTATCTGCGCGACAATTATCCTCTACATTATCTTCTGGTAAATTTGGGACACAGTTTATTTGGACTCTACATGTCTTGGCATGGGGACAATTCCGGCGAGCTCGCCGATAACATTAATCAGTTCAGTATTCGAAGGTACGACGATCTTGGCGTTCGTAGCCAGAGCCTTCTCCAAGGAAAACCCAAGGACACGCCTATCTTTACCCCTTCCTTACAAATTGACGGTCGGCCCTCATTTTGATATAAACACACAGGAAAATAAGCGAAAAAGTCGAAGGTTGAGAGCGTCCCATCTTGAGGTTTATGTTATGAGAAGAGTTGAAAAAAGGAGGCCGCATGTCAGGTAAAGAGCAGGAGAAGAAACACAAATTCAGGGTCCGAGCCATTGGTTTGTGGATCTTGGCCTCCATTTTTCTGGCGCGCTTTTCCTTAGGCCAGGACAAAAATGAGCAGTCGCCTGTTTTATCCAGCCTCAAGTTTCAATTGAGCGGCTACACCCAGTTCCTCTATGCCTATTGGGATAAGGGGGTTGATTCATTTTCCATCAGGCGGGCCAGGCTTTCTCTCACAGGAGAGGTTGTCAAGAAAATCCGATTCAAATTGCAAGCTGAGTTGGTGAAAAGTCCCGTCCTCCTCGAAGCACAGGTGGACTTCCAGTTCGACCCCAAGCTTAGCTTGAGAATCGGCCAGTATTATGTGCCTTTCAGCCTGGAGAATACCACTTCCGACTCTGAGTTGGACACCCTCGATCGTTCCCGGGTCGTGGAGAAATTGGCCCCGAGCCGGGATATCGGCTCTTCGGGCCGGGATATCGGGGCGATGATTTACGGCAAATTTTCAATCGTCGAGTATATGGCCGGCGTTTTTAACGGCTCGGGCATCAACAAGCCGGATTCCAATAAACACAAAGACATCAGCGCCAGGGTGGTCTTGCGCCCTCTGGAGTTTTTATCCTTTGGTGGCTCTATCTACAACGGGCGCTACAGCCGTACGGAAGGGACTCCTGATGTTACTCGGGACAGAGCTGGATTAGAAGCGACCTTAAGCCTGGGAGAATTTTCCTTAAAGAGCGAATATATTTCCGGCAAGGATGACCAGGCTTCCAAGTCCGGCTGGTATGTCCAGGGAGCGTACTTTTTCCTTCCCAAGAAACTCCAGGGCGTCGTCAAGTGGGACACGTATGACGCGGATAAGGATATATCGTCCGACCGGAGTGACACGCTCATTCTGGGGCTCAACTGGTTTTTCTCAGAGAAGACAAAGCTAGTAGTAAACTATGACGTTTACAGAAAGGAAGGGGAAGGAACCATCAATTCAGCGGTTTTTGTCCAGTTTCAAGTAGGCTTTTAGGGGGTATTGGACCAAAGTCCCATTGACAGCTTTCTGCTGGTGTAATATGTCCTTATTAAAACGGATTACTACGATCAGCCGCAATCTCGCTCTCTTTTAAAACTCAAAGCATACTACCTTCTATTGCATTAATAAGCCATTTATGGCATATTATTGGCATGAAATGGGGTAAGCTACTTGAAATTGTCGGACAGGAACCAGTCTTCCATTCCAGTCTTTTGATCGCGGGCGAAGTCAACCGTGTTGACCTCGGGAGACAGCTTTCCAGATGGGTCAAGACCGGAAAGCTCATCCAGCTTCGCCGCGGACTCTATGCTCTGTCCGAACCCTATCGAAAAATCCCAGCCCATTCTTTTCTCGTTGCCAACCGCTTGAAACACGCATCTTATGTGAGCCTTCAATCGGCTTTGGAGCACTACGGCCTTATCCCTGAGTATGTGCCTGCGGTCACAAGCATAACCACCGGCCGTCCGGAAAACCTGTCCATACCGCTCGGCAATTTTATTTTCAAGCATGTCAAAAAAGAACTGTTCTTCGGATATCAGATTATTGATTTCGGCAGCGGACAGGCGGTTTTTATTGCCCAGCCCGAGAAAGCCCTTCTTGACCTGATCTACTTGACTCCTGGATCGGATAATCTTGATTATCTGAGAGAGCTGAGGCTGCAGAACGTCGAGAACCTAAATTTAGAGACGCTCCGCGAACAGGCACGCCGATTCGGAAGTCAAAAGATCCTGATGGCCACCCGTAAGATTGAACGACTTATCAAGGAGCTTGGGAAATAATGAAAGAACAGATTAAACAAATTATCGCCTCAGCGCCCGACAGATTGAGAGCAAGAAATCTGGTTCGCGAATACTGCCAGGCGAGAATCCTCCAGTTCCTCCAAGAAGCTGGAGCCTTCGGGTCTTGGATCTTCCATGGCGGCACAGCCTTGCGATTCCTCTACATGCTTCCTCGCTATTCGGAGGACCTTGATTTTGCTTTAACGATTCCCTCAGCCGCTCCCGATTTTGTCTCTATCATTACGGACGTAGGCAGATCATTTGAAGCAGAAGCCTATGAGGTAGATAGCAGGATCGATGACCAGAAGACGGTCAAGTCTGCATTCATCCGTTTTCCCGGCCTGCTTTATGAGCTCGGCCTATCTCCACATAGAACAGAAGTCCTCTCGATCAAAGTCGAGGTTGATAGTCATCCGCCCGCCGGT
>CAZKEW010000179.1:0-4613 GCA_964551885.1 uncultured Eubacteriales bacterium | reverse complement strand
TCGCTCAAAGACCTGCGCTTGGGTTATTTTATTCCTGCGCGAGAGGCCGAATCCAGCCCGCCGGCCCTCGGAAAATTCACGGTTTGTCGGCGCGTCGCCGGCCGCTCCGCGCCGAACAAGGCTTTAGTTCCGGCCTCGTGGCGAACACCTCCCGGCGCGGCCACCGATATGCACCGCATGCGGGAATTAATTCTTTTTGACCGCTCAGGCATCGCCGGACCCCAGGACGGAATCCTTTCATCCGAGTGGCCGTTGCCGCGTCTGCCGGGTCTTCAAAGTCAATCTCCCCTGAGCGCATACCGCATTGCGCGCTTTCTGAGTTGTCCGCACTGGTTTCTTTTACAGGACATCCTTCACTGGGAAGAGCCGCCCTCAGCCCCGTCCACCCGCGAAATCGGCCAACCCGCTTACGGAAGCCTGCTTCACCGGGTGGCCGAAGCATTTTTCAACCGGCACGGAAAGGACTTCACCGCCCGCCGGCAAAGCTTAGCAGAGTGGAAAAAAACCGCTACTGCAATTATTGATCGGGAATTCGCTCGTTTCCTGGAGGAGTACCCGCTTCTATCCGGCCGTGTCCGCGATCAGCAGCGGAAGCGGCTGACCCGAGATTTCATCCGCCTCCTGGAGTATGAATGGAAGGAAAGAGACGGGCTCAAATTCCGGGCGGTCGAGTTCAGCTATGGATTTCCTGAACCTCTCCGCCTTGACCTCGGCGGCCGCCCATTCTTTGTCCGCGGTTTCATCGACAGGCTCGACGATCGCCGCGGCCGAATCCTGATCCGCGATATCAAAAGTGGCAAAGCCCGTCCGCGGGAAAAGAAAGACTTTTCACCCTCCCCCGTCCTCGATGCCCAGCTTGCGGTCTATGCTCTCGTCATGAACGCCCACTATCAGAAAGATCCGGGGCACTGGCCCGAAGTGGGCGGTGTCGCTTATTTTTACCCGGATCCGCGGGCAGCCGCCGAACGAGCCTTCGAGGAGGACCTCGATGATCTCTTAGAAAACGGCCGGAGCTGGCTTTCCACCCTCGCCGATATGATCGAAGGCCGCGCCTTCCCAAGGACTGTCGATCCGAAAGATTGCGAATATTGCCCCTTTGTGCCCGTTTGCGGCGAACAGGCGGGCGGGTCGGCGGAGGAGAAGCTGAAGAACGCCGGAGGGCTCATCCAAAATTTTCTCGCTTTGAAGCGACAGGAAGAAGAGGAAGCGGAGGAGCCGGAGATTTAAGCTGAATTATTTTTAAACATGAGAGAAAAATCAATGCCTGAGCGCGAGAGAAAAAATTATCCTTCTCCCTGGACGGGAGAGGGGAGGGTGAATGGGAGCAATCCCCCTCCCCTCCGTCCTCTCCCGCCAGGGGAGGGGTAAATTATAGTCGCCAAATGAGAATACCATTTGAGAATAAGCGATGCTAACCGAGATAAATATGAATAAGTATAAACTGCCGGATCGGACCGCCCGCGACGAGATCATCCGGGAGCGGTCGCGTAACGTCATCGTCGAGGCCGGCGCCGGCACGGGCAAGACCCGCACGCTTGTCGATCGCTTCCTCGAATTGATTGCGCCCGCCGATCCATCGGCAAATCCCCTGCGTCTTTCGAGGATGGCGGCCATCACCTTCACCCGAAAGGCCGCCGGCGAGCTCCAATTGCGGGTGCGCCAGGCGCTTCTCGAGAGACTCGACAAAACGCCTCTGAGCGACGATCGTCGGCGGGGCCTGTTGGCCACCGCTCTCGGCGAGGTCGATATCTCCTTTATCGGCACGATCCATAGCTTCGCCGACCGCCTCCTCCGCATGCGTCCCGTGGAAGCGGGAATCAGCCCGGCCTATGAGATCCTCGATCAGGAAGACCCCATCCTGACCGAAACGACGGAATTGCTCCTGACCTCCTCGGAGAGCGGCCTGCTGCCCGAAGCCTTGTCCCCTTCCATATCGGCCCAAAGCCTTCCCAGAGACCATGTCGAAGAAGCCCAGAAAACGATCCAGGATTATATCGAAGCCGGCCTCCGCACAGAATCATGGTCCACGGGCTTCATTTCTTTTCCCGGTTTTGATGCCCTGGTCAGGGCGATGGTCCTTCAGCGAGATGTTCCGTTTCCCTGCCCGGAGGTCTCCGGCCCTCCAATCGAGAACATCAAGGAAACTGTGCGCGACTTCGCCCGCACCATCGACAATCTCCCCGGGGATTCGGAAGGAACAAAATGGTTCAGGGAATTAGGATCGAGGCTCAACGAGAGCCTGGAAGAGCCGACATCGATTGAATTTTTTGCCTCCCTGCGCCGCGCCCTCGTTTTCATCCCCAAATTCACCAAACGCGATCATTTCACCGATGACCCTGAAGGATGGAACCTCTGGAAAGAATTCCGCGATGGCGACAAAAAAAGGGGAATCGCCCCGCTCAAGGATGCGCTGCTTGCGCCTCTGGGCGACTGGCTGGGAAGAAGGCTGGCCCGGATAGCGCCTGTCGTGGTGGCGGCTTATGAGCATGTCAAAGCCCGTCATGAATGCGTCGATCAGACCGATCTTCTGATCAAGCTGCGAAATCTTCTCGAGAAGAACGAGGGGAATATCCGCGCCTTCTACCAGGCACTGTTCGATCATATTTTAGTGGATGAGTTCCAGGATACCGATCCTCTGCAGGCGGAAATCCTGTTCTTCCTTGCGGAAGACGGTCAATCGGCGTCCCGCTGGGACAAGGTCAAACTGAGACCCGGCCGGCTCACCATCGTCGGTGACCCCAAACAATCGATCTACAGGTTTCGGCGCGCGGACATCGAAACTTACGCCAAAGTGTGCGAGCGAATGGCGAGTCAGGGAGCTCTCACAAGGCGCCTCGAAACAAATTTTCGCAGCCGCCCGGCGCTCATCCGTTACTACAACGACCGGCTCGAAGCGTTTCTTGGAAAAGCGCCGGAGAACGGCAGAAGCTTTGATCCCGAACATGGCGTCGCCTTTTACGAAAAGCTCATCGCCGGACCGATAGAAGAAACATCTCCCGTCCTCCATGTCCTCCCCTATTCCGATCCTGAATCCGAAAAGCTCTATGCCGACCGGGCGCGCCTGATCGAAGCCGAGATGCTGGCCCGCTATCTATTGTGGTTAAAGAACGAATCGAAAATCAAAATTCGTGACCGCGAAACGGACGAGGTCAGGCCTGTTGAGTTCGGAGATATCGCCGTTCTCGCGCAGGCCACGACAAATCTCCCAAAGCTGTTCCGCGCTCTGGAGCGTTTCGGAATTCCATACGCCGCCCGCGGAGCCACCCTGTTTCTCCAGGAACCCGTCATCCAACAGCTCATTCTGGGCCTGCGGGCTGTGGCCGACGACTCGGACGGCATCGCCCAGGCCGCTTTTTTCCGCCCTCCTTTCTTTGCCCTAAATTTGGCGGATGTTATTGCCGATCGCCTGAAAGAAGGAGAACGTCCTTCGGCAGTCGAGAAAGCCGCGGAACGCGCTCAGAATGCCAGCCGGATCCTTCATGGCCTCCGGAAGTCGCGTTTTGAAGGCCTCCCGTCACAAACGGCCAGGCGCCTCATGGAAGAAACGGCCTTTGCGAAGACCCTGTCCCTCATGCCGAACGGAAGCCAGAAGCTGGCCGCAGCCCGGGAAGTCCTCTTCATCCTCGACGAGCTCGTGGCGAGAGAAGGCCTCGACTTTGACGGAGCCACTGCCCGTCTGCGAGACTGGATCGAAGCGCCTGTTCAGATGGACCCGCCGGCCCCCGTTTCGGGTCAGGCCGTACTCGTCTTGACGATCCATCAGGCAAAAGGCCTGGAATTTCCCGTGGTGGTTCTCTGGGACGGCTTCGCCGAACTCAGAGGAAGGGCCGACGGCACTCCCTGGAGAGTGACGCGGGACGGAGATTGGGCCATAGAATTGGAAGGTCTTAAAGCCGGCTCAAAGGAAAGCGGCTCTCTGATCGAGCACGAAAAGGATATCGTCAAGGAGGAAAAAAAGCGGCTGTATTATGTGGCTGCGACAAGGGCCCGCGACCTGCTTATCGTTTCGATCCCGCCGAAAGGGGGAAAAGAAAAAATCTCGCATATCTTAGCCGGAGACCTGGAGAACGAGGCGGTTCAGAGATTGGATGAGTTTCAGCCATCCAATTTGCCCGAATGGGCATGTGATTTGAAAGAGGCGCCTCCTTTTCCTGAAATTCAATATGAAGGCGAAAAAACCGAGCTATTGCTGAGAGACAGATGGCAGGGGGCGCTGGGGGCATCCTCCCGGCCGATTGCCGTCCCTGTCGCCGTAACAAGCCTCGCTCATTCGAAGGAAAAAATAGAAGAAAGGCCCGAGCGCCGAGACTTAGCAGGAGTGAATGCGTATAAGGCGCAGCATCTCAGCTCAAGTGCTGAAAGCTTGGACGAAATTACAGATTTATCGGGAGAACGGGATACGCGACAATTGGCTTCCCGTTTCGGCTCCGCTTTCGGCTTGACTGTCCATGCAGCTCTCAGCGCGATTCTCAGGGGAAGCCCGGCAGGAATGGAGAAAGTCGTGAAAGCCTGCGCCGCCAGGAATGGTTTGACGGAACATCTTGATGATGTGATTGGCGACGTCCAGCGCGCTCTCGACTGCCTCAAGAAAATGGGGATATTGAACGAGAAGG
>CAZKEW010000178.1:0-4628 GCA_964551885.1 uncultured Eubacteriales bacterium | reverse complement strand
GTCCGCGAGATGATCAACGAGACGAGCTACATTCATGTCGGGAAGTGGTTCAACGTGTGCGTCCTGGCCATGCCGGTCGTCTTTCTCGCCGTCTTCGGCTGGTGGGTGTTGCAGGCGGTTTCGTGGTATCCCCTGACCTGGTGGAATCCTTTCAAAACCTTGAGTCCCGGAACTATGGTCCTGCAATGGGCCATCCTCATCGTTTTCCTCATCTCGGCCAATAATTGGTTGGCGAAAAAAATCAAAGCTCCGTATCCGGGGAATCAGAGCTGGCCCGGAAAGTCAAACGTACCTGAAAAGAAAAGTGAAAGGGGGATGTGAGATGAGCTGGCAAGCCATAACGATGATGGTTTTAATGATCGCCCTCTATTTCGGAGGCCTAATCTATTTCGCGCTCAAAGGACAACGCAAAGAATAAACCATCTCTTTTTCCCTAATCAGAAGATTGGGAGGGCTGGAAAGGAATGAAGCGACCATGCGAGATTTAGCCTGAAAATTTTGGTTTTAGAGGGAAGCCGGAGGCCGGCGAGTATGTCTGAGCACGCCAACCGTCATTCATCCGAGCCTTCAGATGGCATGAAATCTCTGTTTTAGGGGAAAGAATAAACGTGCGGAGTTACGCAGCCGCCGAAAAAGCCAAAATTTTCATGGCGTGAAAAATCTCAGCTGGGAGCGAATCCTTTTCAGCCTTCCCTATATCACGGATTTGGAGGTAACTCTTCAGCCTGGAAGATCGCGTTTTATGTTAGAATAAAATATCTGTAATGAACCCGAAGAAAGTTCTTTTGATTTCCTGTGTCTTTATCACCCTTGCCGCGGCGCTTATCGCCGTGTTTCTCCTTCTTCCCCGAAGACAGAATTTCTCCCGCCTCAAAGGGAACAAAGATTTCAATTTCATCCTGGTCACGGTTGACACCCTCCGTGCCGACAGGCTCCGCTGTTACGGGTTCTCCCGGATTGAAACGCCGACCATTGACTTCTTCGCCTCCCGCGGCGTCAAATTCGAAAACTGCATCGCCCAGACGCCTCTGACGCTTCCTTCCCACGCCTCGCTCCTCACCGGCACGCTCCCTTTTTTCCACGGCGTCCGGGATAACGGAGGGTTCATCATCCCGCCGGACCTCAAGACCCTGGCCGAGGTTTTCAAAGAAAAGGGATATGCCACAGCCGCCTTTGTCGGCGCCTATGTCCTCGATTCCAAGTGGGGACTCAATCAGGGTTTCGATTACTATTTTGACCGCTTCGATTTGAGCAAGTTCGAGAAAATCTCTTTGGCGAGTGTTCAGCGGCCGGCCAACGAAGTCGTCGATGAGGCGCTCAAGTGGCTGGAGCAAAATAAGGGCTCGAAGTTTTTCACCTGGATTCATCTCTACGACCCGCACACGCCCTACGAACCGCCTCCACCCTTCGATACACAATATCCCAAAAACCCTTACCTGGGCGAGATCGCCTTTGCCGATTCGGAGCTCAGCCGCCTGTGGCAATTTTTCGAGAAAGGCGGCCTCGTCGAAAATTCTTTTCTTGTCTTCGCTTCCGACCACGGCGAAAGCCTGGGCGAACACCAGGAAGCAGCCCACGGCTTCTTTGTTTACCAAGAAGCCATCCATGTGCCCCTCATCTTCGTCACTCCCTTTAAAAAGTTCCAGGGCCTCTCTTCCTCCCAGGTTGTCTCGCTCGTGGATGTGATGCCGACAATGCTGGAGATGGCCGGCTTCGCGTCGCCGCCGGAAGTGCAGGGGAAAAGCCTCCTCCCCTTCTTTTTCAAGCCGGCGAAAGAATCAACAAGCTACGCCTACTCCGAGACTTTCTATCCCCGCTTTCATTACGGCTGGTCGGAGCTGAAGAGCTTTCAAGATAAAAAACACAAATTGATCATCGCTCCGGAGATGGAGTTTTATGACCTTGATCGAGACGCCGCTGAGGCGAAAAACCTGGCTTCCGTCGAGAAGAAAGCCCTCCGCGACCTCGAAAGCGAGGCTACAAAATTCATCGAAAAATTTAGCCGGAACGCCCACGAGCTCGACTACCGCAAAATCGACGAGGAGACACGCGAGAAGCTGGCCGCCCTCGGATACGTCGGCTCTTTCACCGACTCCTCCAAGCTCGAAGGCAAGAAACTGGCCAACCCCAAGGAGAAGATCGTGGTTTTCAACGAACTCTCCCGGGCCAGGGAAATCGGCATGGGCGGAAATGCTGAAGAAGCCATCGCCATTATCAAGGCCATCATCGCCGCTGACCCGGAGATCAACGACGCCTACTTCTCCCTGGGGAATATTTATTTCAAGCAAGAAAACTTCATAGAAGCCATCGCCTCTTTTAAGCAGGCCCTGGAGAGGAAGCCCGATGACACGTTTGCCGTCATCAATATCGCCAATTCTTACCAGAGGATGGGAAAGCCGGATGAGGCGGAACAATTTGTGATCGATTATTTAAAGAAAGGGTTTTCCGACTCGCAGCTCTATTATCTTTTGGGCACGCTGACTTACGCTCAGAAAAAATATGATGAGGCCATCAAATACTACAACGAATGCCTTTCGCTCAATGCTGACTCGGCGGCCTCTCATAATGCGCTCGGCGCGATCTACCTCCTCAAGGACGACCTGGCTCAGGCGGAAAACCACCTCAACCAAGCCCTGGCCTTAAACCCTCAGTTGACTAACCTCGAGTATAACCGCGCCCAGCTCCTGGAAAAACAGGGTAAAATCCAGGATGCCGTCGAAGCCTACCGATTGGAACTCGAGCATTCCCCCAAGCATTTCAAGTCCAGCTTTAACCTTTCCCGCCTCTACCGGATCCTCGGCCGGGAAGACGAAGAGCGGAAATACTTGGAGATGACGATGGAAATCAACTCGGATTTCCCGCTGAGCTACTTTTACTTGGCGCGGATCTATCTCAACAGGGGTGAAAACTACGAAGAAGCCATTCGCCTGGTCAAAAAAGGGATCGGCCTTCGTCCCGAGCCCAAGGAACTGCCGCTCGGGTATTTCCTTCTGGCCGACCTCTACAGCCGGCTCGGCGACGCCGCTCTTTCAGCCGAATTCGCCCGCAAAGGCCAGGAGCTCGCCCGTTCCACCAAATAGGGTCAGGTCTTCATTTTTCACTCAACCACTGAGAAGATTGGAATAAGTGAAGAATGAAGACATGACCCCTTGCATTATCCATCTATATTTTTTAAACTTGAACCTTCCTTAAAAAATGAAATTCGTTGCCGACCTGCACATACATTCCAAGTTCAGCCGCGCCACATCCCGCGACATGACTTTCGACAACCTGGCTTACTGGGCCAAGATTAAGGGGATTTCGCTCGTCGCTTCCGGCGACTTCACCCATCCAGAATGGTTCTTCCTGACGAAGGAGAAACTCGAGCCGACGGGAAACGGCTTCTTTCAGCTGAAGAACATTCTTCCGCCGGCGAACGGTTATCTCAAGGGCATGCCTTTCAAGCTCGACGATGTGCACTTTATCCTCTCAACGGAGATCAGCTTCATTTATTCCAAGAAAGGAAAGGTCCGGAAGGTCCACCTCCTGCTTTTAGCGCCGGACTTTGAATCAGTGGAGAAGATCAACAACCGATTGTCCGGGTTGGGAAACCTGCGCTCGGATGGCCGTCCCATCCTCGGCATGGATGCCAAACATTTTGTCCGCATCGTGGCTGACCTTTGTCCCAGCTGTGTGATTATTCCCTCGCATATTTGGACGCCGTGGTTCTCTCTTTTCGGCGCCAACTCAGGTTTCGACTCCATCGAGGAATGTTTCGAGGAAACGACGCCTTTTATCTTCGCGTTGGAGACGGGCCTGTCTTCAGACCCGCCGATGAACTGGCGGCTTTCGGCGCTCGATAAATATGTCCTTGTCTCCAATTCAGATGCCCATTCGCCCTCCAAGTTAGGAAGGGAAGCCAATGTCTTCAACACGGATTTCAGCTACAAGGGGCTCGTGGATGCCCTGCGGACCAAAAATCCGGAAAAGTTCTTGTCCACGATTGAATTTTTTCCCGAAGAAGGAAAATACCACTACGACGGGCACCGCAAATGCGGCGTTATTTTTTCGCCCAAGGAATCCCTGCTCCACCGCAATATCTGTCCCAAGTGCGGAAAGCGACTCACCATCGGCGTGATGCACCGAGTTGAGGAGCTGGCTGACCGGGAGGAGGGCGTGCGGCCTCCGTTTAAGATTCCCTATAAGAATCTCATCCCCTTGAACGAGATCATCGCCGAGGCCCTCGAAAAAACGCCCGAATGCCAGAGCGTCTGGGACATCTACTTCCGGCTGATCCATGAATTCGGAGACGAGCTCAAAATTCTGACAGAGGTGCCTGTTTCCGAATTGACCCGCAACCAGCCGGAGCGCGTGAGCCAGGCCGTGGACAAGATGAGGAAGGGGGCAGTTCGCATCGTGCCCGGGCATGACGGTTTCTACGGAAAAATCAGCCTCTTTGAGAAAGCGCAACCCGGGGAAGAGACTGGCGGCCAACTGACTCTCTTCTAAGATGGGGACGGTTTCTTTCCAATAATTTTAGCCGAGGCGAGGGGTGTGGACGAAGAAGGCCATCCGGAAGCGAAGCGGGCATGGCTTCTCGACCGAAGGGAGAGAAGAGCGGAGCTGAGGACGTGAGCGAATTTGCCTCG
>CAZKEW010000177.1:0-4636 GCA_964551885.1 uncultured Eubacteriales bacterium | reverse complement strand
ATTCGGAATGAACGGAATGTCCTCGCCGATGTGCCACATCAAAGAGTTGCAGGCTGACTTTCTTGAAGAGCCGGTGCCCACGACATCTCCGACGAAAACAACACGGTGGCCCTCTTCCCGGAATTTTTTGATGGTCGAGAGCCCTCCGGGAAAACGCGTCTCGCCCATGGAGAGCGCATGGAGCGGGATATCGGGCCGGCTCCAGGCGTTCTTTGCCGGGGAAAAGTCATCCGTATTGATCTCGCCGTCAACCTTAAAAACCTTGAGCGCGAGCTTTTCCGGAATTTCGGGCCGCGAAAGGAACCACTCGCCGTTGGCCCAAGAGAGAAGAACTTCCTCGGCAAATGGATTTGTTTTAGCTTTTTCGGCAACTGTGTCAAAGGCGCCATAAATAAGAATGATGTGTTTCAAAGCTTTGGCAGCCTCTGAGGCGAGCTCGGGGTCATCGAGCAATTCAACAAGAGGATTGATGTTGTATCCTCCGAGCATTGTGCCCAGGAGAAAAACGGCCTCTTTTCTGGAAACCACTGGAGAACTCACATGGCCTTGGGCAACTTCTGCCAGCCATTCGGCTTTGACTTTCGCCGCCGGGTCGACTCCCGGCGCCACACGGTTTTTGAGAAGGTCCAAAAGAAAATTTTCTTTGCCTGCGGCCGGGTTCTCGAGGAGTCGGCAGACCTCTGCAGTCTCTTCAGGGTTAAGCGGCAAGGGGGGAATCCCCTGTTTTTGCCTTTCCGTTTCTTGCTTAAAATAAGATTCTAACATGATGATAACTCCCTCTGATTTTTATCCCAATGTTACTGTATAAAATGTTTGAAAGGATTTGTCAAAATCATTTTGAGAGAAGAGTTCAGTAAGTAATATTGTTAAGATTGGAGGATTTCTTGCTCCCTCCGTATTAGTCCGCGCCAGCATAGGCTACTGCCAGAATTAAGGCTACTTATAAATCCCTTGGCGTGGACCAAACGAATAAAGGATCAGGGAATCCCCTTCCCATCTGTAGATTAGCCGCCGCGCTTGGCCTCTAACCGAGTACCCATAGGATCTGAGTTCAGCGAAGCCTCCCTTCAATTTCTTACCGACTTGGGGAGCTTTTTCGATCTCGATGATGGCAGCCTTCAACGCTTCTTTCTCAGTTTCATCCAGCAGCTTTTTCTGCAGCTTGTGAAATTTAGAAGTCTCGAGGAGTCTCATTCATAAATCTTTCAGTCTGAATTCGGAAACCCTGCCTGCATCATAATCAACCTTAGCTTCGATGATGTCTTTGATTTCTTCGACGGTCAATTCCGGGTTTTCGATAGCAAGAAGGCCGATCTTCAAGGCATAACGGAGGGCGCTCGAAAAATCCCTTTGTTCAGCTTTGGCAAAATGATTAAGTTCATCAACAAGATCTTTGTCAATTGTAATCGTTTTTCTTAACATATCATACCTCTGCGTATAGAATATGCAATTTTCATATATTTGTCAACGACCTTTCTTAATCCTGGGGAATAAATATGTTTTTCCCGAATAATTCGTCACATGTCCCGAATTTTCGCCGAAGTTTTTCCAAATAGATCGCCGGTCAGAACGAAACATTGTTGATTTTCCCTGACAAAAATTATAAAATTCTATTTCCTTTTGGCCTGAATTTTATCAGTCTTAGGGAGGAATCATCATGGATAAAGCTGCAATCGACAGAGCCAAAGAACACTTCGGGAAGCTCCTCGAAGTCCAGATGAAGCGTATGGAGAAAGTCAAATCCGCGCCCGACTGGATCGACTACAGCAAAATCAAGCCGCTCAAGATCGGCGTGCTGGGCGGAGATGGCATTGGCCCGTTCATCGCCAAAGATGCCCGCCGTGTGCTCGAATTCATGCTCAAGGACGAGGTCAAGGGCGGAAAAGTCGTCATCAACGACATCGAGGGCCTGACAATCGAGAACCGGGCCGCCTGCATGAAGCCCATACCGGATGACGTCCTCGCAGAAATCAAGAAATATCACGTTACGCTCAAAGGTCCGACGACCACACCTCGCAAAGGCGACCCCTGGCCGAACATCGAAAGCTCCAACGTGGCCATGCGGAAGGAATTGGATCTCTTCGCCAACGTCAGGCCGGTTCGCGTCCCGCAGCAAGGGATCGACTGGATCTTTTTTCGAGAGAACACAGAGGACCTGTACGCCTTAGGTCCCTTCGGCATCGAAGTCGACCAGGACATTGCTATCGACTTCCGTCTGATCAGCGCACCCGGCGCCGACCGCATCTGCCGGCTGGCCTTCGAGCACGCCAAAAAGAACGGCCGCACGCGCGTGACCTGTGTCACCAAGGCCAATGTTGTCAAGACAACGGATGGACGTTTTCTTGAGAATTTCTATCGGATCGCTCAGGAATATCCAGGCATCGAGGTGGACGACTGGTACATCGACATCATGACCGCCAAGCTCATTGACGAAAAGCGCCGCCGCGATTTTCAGGTGATGGTCCTGCCCAACCTTTACGGCGACATCCTCACCGATGAAGCTGCTGAATTCCAGGGAGGCGTAGGCACAGCCGGAAGCGCCAATATCGGAAAACAGTATGCGATGTTCGAGGCCATTCACGGCTCAGCTCCCCGCATGGTCAAAGAGGGGCGGGCTCAATACGCCGACCCAGCCAGCATGATCCGGGCGGCCTCCATGCTCATCACCCACATCGGCTTCCCGAAAGAAGGCAAAAACCTGGAGATGGTGCTCGACATCTGCGGCCAGTACGAGAAGAAGCTCGTCGTCACAGGACGGCCGACCGGCGCGACGGGAGAAGCCTTCACCAATTATCTGATGGAAACGCTCCAGGACCCGAAGGTCAAAGAAAGATGGGAAGGCTACGTCAAGGCTTGACAACTCTGCCTTGACTCTCGGGATGAATTTCAATATATTCTGGATTTCCAAGGACTGAGCCAAGGGGATTCAGCATAAAAAAAGATTAAGGCAACAGAGCGAAAAGGCGCAATAAAATTGCGGGAGCCCTAAGCGCTCCCCACCAATTTTAAATATGCATGGTGAGGAGGTTTTATGAGCTATCAGAGAAAGAAATTGGCCCTTATCGGCGGCGGCCAGATCGGCCAGAACCTGGCTATGCTCGCCGCAATGAAAGAATTGGGAGACATCGTCGTTCTCGACATTCCCGACTATGTGAACCCGGTCAAGGGAAAAGCCCTTGACCTGATGGAAATGGCGCCCCATGGCAACTATGACGCCAACATCATCGTCACGTCAGACTACAAAGACATTGCGGGTGCCGACGTCGCCATCGTCACAGCAGGCAAACCCCGTGTCGCCGGAATGACCCGTGAGGACCTGCTCGCTGTCAACCTTCAGATCATCACCGACGTAGCCAACGGCATAAAGACATATGCTCCCAACGCCTTCTGTATTATCGTCACCAACCCCATCGATGCGATGGTCTATGCATTCTACAAGCTGACCGGTTTCCCCAAGCACCAGGTCGTCGGCATGGCCGGAGCTCTGGACACAGCGCGTTGGCGCGCTTTCATCGCCATGGAGCTCGGCGTGTCGGTGGCTGACGTCGCCGGAACCGTCCTCGGCGGCCACGGTCCCGACATGGTTCCTCTGCCCCGGTTGACGACGGTCGGCGGAGTGCCTCTCCCCGAGATCGCCACCAAAGAGCAGATCGAAAAGCTAGTCGTGCGGACGCGTGAAGCTGGCACAGAGATCGTAAAGCTCTTCGGCAAGGGCTCAGCTTTCTTCAGCCCAGCCTGGAGCGCCATTATCATGGCTGAATCGTATCTCAAGGATAAGCGACGCATCATCGCCTGCGCAGCACTCTGTGAGGGCGAGTACGGGATCAACGGCCTCTTCATCGGCGTTCCCACCATGATCAGCGCCAAGGGTGTCGAAAAGATCATCGAGATCAAGCTCACAGACGAGGAAATGGCCCTGCTCCAGAAGACCGCGGCGGGCGTGAAGAAAACCGTCGAAGAGACCAAGCTGTAAGAGTTCAAGCGCGGCAAAATAACAAGGCGAACGCTCCAAAAGATAAGAAAAATGGCAGAACACAGAATTCAAACGCCCGTCTCAGATGAGGTGATCGCTCAACTGCGCGCTGGGGATAAAGTTTTTATCACCGGCTACCTTCTCACGGGAAGAGACGCCGCCCACAAGAAGCTCATCGATTTGATCAAGGAGGGGAAAGAGCTGCCTATCGATATCAAAGGCCAATTCATCTATTACGTCGGTCCGACGCCTGCGCGGCCCGGAAAGCCCATCGGCTCTGCCGGCCCGACCACGAGCTACAGGATGGATTCCTATGCTCCGACGCTCCATGCCCTCGGGCTTAAAGGCACGATCGGAAAGGGCTCAAGGAGCAAAGAAGTCAAAGAAGCGTTGAAGAAACACAAGGCCGTTTATCTGGCCTCGGTGGGCGGGGCAGGAGCTCTGATCTCCAAGAGCATCGAGGGCTCGGAAGTCGTAGCCTACCCGGAGCTAGGTCCAGAGGCCATCATCAGGCTCAAGGTCAAGAATTTCCCCTGCATCGTGATCAATGACATGTATGGCGGCGACCTCTACGAAGAAGGCAAAAAGAAATACCGAGTCGAGTAGAGCAGCGGAACTGGCGGTCAACGCGGGTCCATCAACTTTGATTCCATTGGGGACGGG
>CAZKEW010000176.1:0-4643 GCA_964551885.1 uncultured Eubacteriales bacterium | reverse complement strand
ATTGTCAGGTTTATGTTTTTCGCCGGGCCTGGCTTCTCCCGAGGAAGTGCGCTACGGCACCGGGACTTGGGATGCCGACTCCTTCGGGAACTACCGCGCAGTGATCAAGGTCTTTGGAAAAACCGATGCTGTCTGGGTCCGTATTCCCTGGCGGCGCCGGGATCTCGACCCGGAAAAGAAAAATGTCCTTTTCATCGACGCGGCAACGGGAAGCCGGGTGCAAAATGTCTGTCCTGTGGCCATAAACCGTGAATTTGGCGATTTCGTTTTCCAGCCTCCGACGGCCCCGGGTGATTATTATGTTTATTATCTGCCGGCTATCATGGCGGGAAGGAGCAATTACCCGACCGTTACATATCAAGCGCTGGAGCTTACGGCTGAGGAATCCTGGCTGAAAAGCCACGGCCTCTCTGCCTTCGAATCGCCAACAAAAAGAAGAGACGCATTTCCGCAGGCTCAGCTTATCGAAATTCAGTCGATCGATGAATTCAACAGCTTCTATCCTATGGAGGTCATTGCCATAGCCGAGGAGACGGTGAACCTTATTTCCCAATATCCAGAAGCATCCTATCTCCTCTTCCCTGAAGACCGCCGCTACCCTGTCCGAATGGCCGATGATTTGCCTTATAGGTGGATCAAGAACGGGCCGAGAAAAGAGCTCAAGGGTGAGGCCGCGCGGAGTGAATTTTGCGCTTTTCAAATCGGCGTCTATGCTTGCGGGGCGATCATTGAGGATATTGATGTTTCATTCAGTGATATGAAACTCGTTATGCCTTCTCCACCCTCGGCCGGGGCCGGACGCGAATCCTTGATTTCGAACGCAGGCATGCATTCTTTCAACACGCGTGGCATCAACTGGGATGGGAAAGCCTTCAAGAAGACCTGCGCAGTCCCAAAAGGGAAGGTCCAGCCGCTCTGGTGCGGCGTCCAAGTTCCGAAAGATATTCCCCCCGGAAGATATGAAGGCGAAGTCACTATAGCGCCAAAGGGTATGCCAGCCAGCCGAATCAAGCTCATTCTTGATGTCAAGAGTGAGATCCTCGAAGATGCTGGGGATGGCGAACTCTGGCGGCATTCCCGTCTTTGCTGGCTCGATTCCAGGATTGCTTTCGACGACGATATCGTGCCGCCCTACATTCCGCTTAAACTGAAAGGCAGCATAGTGTCCTGCCTCGGCAGGAGCTTGACTATCGGCAAGACCGGCTTCCCCTCGAGCATAAAGAGCTTTTTTTCTTGTGAGGGCACACATATCGAAGAGCGCGGCCGCGAAATCTTGGCCTCCCCTATCGTTCTTGTCGTTGAAGAAAAAGGGGGGACGGCTTTCAATTGGAACGGGAAAGGCCCAACTTTCACAAAACAAGCGCCCGGAGCTGTCGCCTGGGAGGCGGAGAGTGAAGCGGGGCCGTTCGTTCTCGACTGTCACGCCCAAATGGAGTTCGATGGGTTTGTTGAGTTTAAGGTCAGGTTGATAGCTACGTCTGCCGCCGAAGTCAGTGACATCCGCCTCGAGATTCCGCTGGCGAGAGATATTGCTCAATACATGATGGGGCTCGGGTTCAAAGGGGGCTTGTGTCCCGCTCATTTTGAATGGACCTGGGACCAGAAGAAGAATCAGGATGCCCTTTGGATCGGCGATGTCAATGCCGGGCTGCAGGTGAACTTCAGGGATGAGAATTATGAGCGGCCCCTGAACACAAATTTTTACCTCTCCAAGCCGCTGAACCTCCCACCGTCCTGGTGGAATGAGGGCAAAGGCGGCTGCAAAGTCAGTGAAATAAGCGACCGAACCGTCCTCGTGACGGGATCGAGCGGCAGCCGGGCCATCAAGCCCGGTGAGAGTCTTTATTTTTGCATCTTAGTAGCCGCAGGCTTTAGCCTGCGTCGAGCCCAACCTGAAGGTTGCGGCTGCCTCATAAACGAATTTTACCTTTTGTATCTACCCATGAGCTGGCCTTCTTCGAGAATGTGCCCTTCCATGGCCTTTAAAAGCTCTGCTTTTGTAGCGCCGGCAGGTAGGTTAAGGACTGTGTCCAGAGCATAGAGCTTGAAGTAATACCTGTGTGTGCCGCCAGGCGGACAGGGGCCGCCGTAGCCTATCTTTCTGAAATCATTGCGGCCTTGTCTGGCGCCGTTCGTTAGTTCTTTTTCTGCGGGAATCGCTTCATGAATTTCCTGAATGCGCGCGGGCAGATTAAACAAAACCCAGTGGACCCATGTTCCCATGGGCGCGTCCGGGTCGTCGCTGATCAATGCGAGAGTCTTGGCTTCCTCGGGCACGCCTGTCCAGCCCAGAGGCGGTGAGACATCAGCCCCGTCGCAGGTATACTTGCGGGGAATCATGCCGCCCTCTTCAAAAGCTGAGCTCGTCACCTTGATGACCATCGTTTTGCCTCCTGTTGATGATATATCAGAGGCCATTCTGGTTCGGGTCAAAACGCTCCCTGAAACGATGACTGATCCCGCGAAAAACAGAATGGCCAGCTTAAAAAATTGTTTTCCCCTCATAGGCCTCTCCCCTGTCAAAAAATTTCGCGGCGCCCGGAACCTCTCTCTTTATTCTCGATAAAGAGAATCTATCAAAGCTTTATATTTTTCTTCGATGATGTTCCGCTTCACTTTCAGCGTCGGCGTGATTTCGCCTCGCTCGATCTCGAAGTCCCTGTCCAGGAGGGCGATTTTCTTTACTTTTTCATAAGGGGTAAGATGTGGCGTGATCCTGTCCACTTCTTGGATGAGAAACTCGCGGATGGCCTCTTTTTGGATAAGGTCTTTTGGGTTTTCGTAAGGGATGTTCTTTAGCCTGGCGTATCCCTCAAGTTTTTCGAAGTTCGGGACAATAAGAGCCGAGATGAATTTTCTCTTGCCGCCTACGACCACAGCATTCAGGATATAGGGATTTTGCTTAAGCAGGTTTTCGATCGGCTGCGGAGCCACATTCTTGCCGCCCGAGGTCACGATAAGGTCTTTTTTCCTGTCGGTGATGACAAGAAAGCCCTCTTCATCGAGATGGCCGATGTCTCCTGTGTGGAGCCAGCCTCCTTCCAACGCTTCTCGGGTCTCTTCTTCTTTCTTATAATAGCCTTTCATTATGTTCGGCCCCTTAGCCAGGATCTCTCCGTCTGGAGCGATTTTCACGTCCACGCCGGGGATCAGCTTGCCTACCGTTCCAAACTTCAGGTCCGTGAAAGTATTGACGGCAATCACCGGAGAACTTTCGGTTAGTCCATACCCTTCGAGGACGACAAGGCCCAAGGCAAAGAAAAATTCGGCAATATCCTTCGAGAGTGGCGCCCCGCCAGAGACAAAGAATTTGACCCTGCCGCCGGTTTTTTCGAGGATTTTGGAGAAGACGAGTTTGCGGGCGGCATTCTCGCGCCAGCGGAGATAGGCGGGAATCGGCAGGTGGCGAAAGCTTTTTTCGCGGTATTCCTTCCCTATTCTGATGGCCCAGAAAAAGATTTTTCTTTTCAGGAGGGAGCTGGCTAGCACATTATCCATCACTTTGGCGTAAATCTTTTCAAAAAGCCAAGGGACGCTGACCATCAGGGTCGGACGCACTTCGACAAGGTTATCGGCTACCGTCTCGATGCTTTCGGCATAGGCGATGGAGACGCCTTTGTAGAGGAAAGCAAAGATGACCAGTCTTTCCAGCACGTGGGAGAGGGGCAAAAAAGAAAGCGACGTGTCTTTTTCGTTAAAGTCGATGATCGAAGCGAGCGTCTTTATATTGCTGACGAAATTGCCGTGAGTGAGCATGACCCCTTTGGGGATCCCAGTGGTGCCTGAGGTGTAGATGATAGAGGCAAGGTCATCGGGCTTCGCAGCGAGAACTGTTTCTTCAAAAAGAGAGGGGCTTTCCTGCCGGATTTTTTCGCCTCGCTCTTGAATTTGCGCCAGAGGCCAAATTCCTTCAGGAGCTTGGGGTTCAAAGGTGAGGAAATGGCTCACCTGAGGCAGGTCTTTTTTTACGGCTTCCACTTTCTCCCAAAGCTTTTGACCGGAAGTGATCACCACTTTCGCATCGGAGTTGTTGATGATGTACTTTATTTGCTCTGGGACTAGCGATGTATAAATAGGAACCGTTATTCCGCCGAGGCAGAGAACGGCATAATCGGTTATCGTCCAATCGGGACCGTTATCGGCGAGGAGGATGACCTTATCTCCAGGCTTGACTCCTAAATGTTGAAGACCGAGGGTTAGGCGGCTGACTCTGTTTCTGAATTCTTCGGTGGAGATGGGAACATACCGGCCTTCTCTCTTATGGAGCAGCATGTCCGGCTTGGAGTATGATTTCGTCAGGTGAAGAAACGTTTGAGGGATGGTATCGGTCATGGTTTCCTCCTTGCCATCAGAATGAAATGTCTTGGCTTGACGGCGAACTTGCCTGCTCGCTGCCAACTCTAACTCAATAAGCACAATCTTAACATACTGAATTTAGGCGTGTTTGTCTAACTTCTTGATGCTCTGGAGGAGGCGCTCGAGAATGCCGTCATACAACCGTCCCCTTTTTGAGCTTGTAAAAAATGCTCCAAAATAATAACCTATTAAAGAAATTTTGGCGGCACGAATGGCATACACGATAAAAATCCTTTCGCACGGCAAGACGCTTAAGGCCAGAAAAAAAGAAATTCTGTCTGATAAAA
>CAZKEW010000175.1:0-4653 GCA_964551885.1 uncultured Eubacteriales bacterium | reverse complement strand
AAAAGGCCGGAGCGAATCCCTTACCGGAGCTCCGCCCCTCGATCACGGAAACGGAGATGCGTTCCTTCTCAATTATGATGGAGGCGAGGGTTGATAAATGCTATCATACAGGAAGGAGAGTCGGACCATGCTTTTAGCCATAGACATCGGGAATACGACAGTTGCAATCGGCGTTTTTTCCGGCAAAAAGCTGATCAAGGATTGGAAAGTCAGGTCGGAGAGGGAAAAGACGAGCGATGAGTACGGCATCATGCTGCTCGAGCTCCTCCGGGCTTCCCGGCTCGAGCCTGCAGCGGTCAAAGGGGTGATCATCTCCAGCGTTGTTCCGCCTTTGACCCCGGTCTTCCAAAGCCTGAGCCGGAACCTTTTCGGGCTCAAGGCGCTGGTCGTGGGCCCGGGCCTTCGGACCGGGATGCCCATCCTCTACGAGGCTCCCCTCGAAGTGGGGGCTGACCGAGTGGTCGCTTCTGTGGCGGCTTTCGAGAAATACGGCGGGCCTTGCATCATCCTCGATTTCGGCACGGCCACGACGTTTGATGCGGTGACGGAGAAAGGAGAATATCTGGGCGGGGCGATCGCGCCCGGAGTCCAGATTTCCGCCGAGGCCCTTTACCTCAAGACAGCCAAGCTCCCGCGGATCGAAATCGTCAAGGCCAAAAAGGCCATCGGCCGGACCACGGTGGCGAGCATGCAATCCGGGCTCTACTTTGGCTACATCGGCCTGGTCAACAATATCATTGCCGAGATCAAAAAAGAGCTGGGAGAAAACGCCAAGATCGTCGCAACCGGAGGCTTTGCCGCCCAGGTCAGCCCGGAAATCAAGGCCATCCATCATCATGAGCCTCATCTCGTGCTGGAAGGGCTGCGGATCATCTACGAACGGAACACGGAGGAAAAGCAAGGCGCCTGAGAGCCGCTTGCCGAGAGAAAAGCGATGAAACGCCAGGCGCAGAGCAGCCGCTATTTCCAAGAAATTGCCCAGGCTTTCTTTGACCTGAGAGGCGCTCCCTTTGTCCTCTCTTCCAAGGACATGGTGACCATCTCCGGCTGGGAAGAGATGGGCATTCCCCTTCGCGTCGTGCTGGAGGGAATCCAGAGAGCTTTTGAGAACTACAGGAAGAGGCGGGCAGGGGGCAGAAAAATGGCTTCCCTTTCTTACTGCAGCGCCGACGTGTTGAGGGCCTTCGCCGAGTCCCGGGACCGAGGCATAGGCCGTCGGAGCAAAGAAGTCTGCCGGGAGGAGAAAAAAAAGAGAGTGAGGCTTGAGGTGGAGAGATTTTTGCGGTCCCTTTCCCCTGAAGTCAGGTTCCTCAAGGACATTTATGGAGAGGCTTTCAAGATTCTTTCCCGGGGATCTGTCAAGGAAGAGGATCTCGAAAGGCTGGAGGAAAAGGCCGAGGAGTTGATCCTCCTCCAGGCGCAGGGGATGGAAAAAGCCGAGGTCGAAGGCCGCGTCAAACCTGATTTTAAAGGCCGGCCGGACTCTGAAGCCCGGGACATATATAAAATCCAATTGGTCAAATTTATGAGAGAAAAATACAGAATTCCCCACCTGAGTTTTTTTTACTACTGAGACGATGGAAGAAACCTTGCTTTCCTTGTTGAGGCAAAAAAGAAACGGCCTCTCTTTCCATCAGCTCGCCCGCCTTCTCCGCCTTGGAGTCAAAGAACAGAAAAAATTGCGCCTCGCGTTGAAGACTCTCCAGAGCCGGGGCGTCATCCTCAAGAAGAAAGACTCTTATTTCGCGCCGCAAGAGAGAAACGTCGTCAAGGGCGAATTCCTGTCTTCTCAAAGGGGATTTGGGTTTGTCAGGCCCGAGAATAAAGAAATGGAGGACATCTTCATTCCCGGCCGGCATTCCCTAAGAGCTCTCACAGGAGATCACGTCGAGGTCCTCTATGGAGAACGGGGAAAAAAGGGAAAGCCCGAAGGAAGGGTCGTCCGCATCCTGAAAAAAGGGCGGGAGACTGTTCTTGGAATTTACGAGGAGCGATTCGGCCAGCCTTTCTTCCTCCCTTTAGACTCTGCTTCCGCTGAGGAAATCCCGCTCGCTCCTAAAGGCTCTCTTGCCTTGAAGCCGGGCATGATTGTGGAAGTGGGAAGAGACAGTTTTAAGTTGAAAAGAATCTTTGGACTGCCCGATGAGCCGGGCGTCGATACGCAGGTCGTCATCAACCGGCACAATTTAAGCACCCGCTTTTCCAAAGAAGCCTTGGACGAAGCCAAAGCAGTGCCGCGCCGGATTTCAGCCCAAGACAGAGAGGGGAGGAAAGATTACCGGAGCTGGCGCACGGTGACCATTGACGGAGAAACAGCCCAGGACTTTGATGACGCAGTCAGCGTGAAGAAGGTTCCCTCGGGCCATTTTCTTTTGGGCGTCCACATCGCCGATGTTTCGCATTATGTTCGGCCCGGCTCTGCCCTGGATGATGAGGCTTTGCGGCGTGCCACGAGCGTCTATTTCCCCGACCTCACGCTGCCCATGCTCCCGGAGGAGCTTTCCAATGACCTCTGCAGCCTTCGGCCGAGGAAGACCAGGCTGACTTTTTCTGTGCTGCTTGAGGTCGATAAAACCGGCTGGGTGGTCAAATCAGAATGCCACCCTTCGGTCATCAAGACAGCAGAGCGAATGACCTACACGTCAGTGTACAAAATCTTCCAGGGTGATGAAGAAGAGCGCCGGAAGTATGCTCATCTTGTCCCTGACTTCCTGCTGATGAGAGAGATCGCTTCACGTCTTCGGGCGAGAAGAGAAGAGGCCGGAAGCCTCAATTTTGACCTCCTCGAGCCTGAGCTTGTCTACCGGGAAGGGAAGCTCCAGCGAGTGGCCGCTTTCGAGGCGAATGAAGCCCATCATCTCATCGAGGAATTCATGGTAGCGGCGAACGAGGCTGTCGCGTCAGCTTTGAGCCGGAAATTGCCGCTTGCCCTTTACAGAGTTCATCCCGCTCCGGGGCTTTCGGACCTGGAAGAATTGCGCAGCATGCTGGACCATTTCGGCCTCCTCCTGCCGAAGCCCGAGAGAGTGACCTCAAAAGATTTGCAGCGGATCTTGAAACAGGTGGAGGGGAGGCCGGAGGAAAAATTCATCCAATTCCAGGTCCTCCGTGCCCTCCGGCTGGCTGTCTATTCAGCCGAAAACACGGGACACTACGGCCTGGCCAAAAAAGAATACACTCATTTCACTTCTCCGATCCGGCGTTATCCGGACCTCATCGTTCATCGCCTGCTAAGAGCACAGCTCCGGGGAGAAAAGCCCCGAATCCCAACCCTTCCTTCCCTGGCCCTTCACTGCTCCGAGCAGGAGAGAAACGCGGACGAGGCGGAGAAACAGCTTGTCGAGTGGCGCATCTTCCGCTTCCTCAAAGGAAAATTAGGGGAAGAATTCGAGGGCATCATTGTGGACATATCGAGGGCCGGTGTTGTGGTGGAGCTTGAAGATTATTTTGTCGACGGGCTAATCCCCTATGCCGACCTGGACGGCGATTATTATCGCAGACGGTCAAAGAAAACATTGGTGGGGAGGCGGTCGGGGAGGAAGTTTGATTTAGGGGAGAGAGTCAAAGTCATCCTAACTTCGGTGGACCCCATCCGGCGCCGGATGAGCTTTTCCCTGAGCCAAGATGCGCCTGGAGTATCCGGATGAGGACACGTCGTTTCGAGGCTTCCTTGGTCTTGGGCAAAAAGGAAGGAACTCCGCCCGCTCGGGCTGCGCTGCTTATCCAGGGGCAGAAAATCTCTGCCTCTCTCCGTGCCTATGAGCCCGCTGCGGAGGCAAAGGCGCCCCAGTTTTTCGTCCAGGTTTCGATGCGGCGCCCCCTCTCTCTGAAATGGAAAGACTCCTTTGAACTCTTGGAAGGTGATAAAATGGAACCCATCGGCCGGGGAGTGGTCCTCAATCCCTTGCTGCCGGAAAAGGGTAAATTCAGAAAAGACGCTGCGATGGATTTGCTCCTCGCCCTTTCGGGAAGCGAAAAAGATATGCTCGCCGGGCTTTGCCGGGAAAAAGGAACAAAAGGCCTGGGGAAACGCGAAATCCAGGAGTTATCTGCTTTAAGCGAGGAGCAAATCCTGCGCTTGAGCGAGAAGCTCGAGGAGGAAGGGAAGGTCAAAATCCTTTCTTTTTCCCCGCTCTTTCTGGTCTCTCAAGAAAGCTTCGATTTTCTCTGCGAGAGGATTTTCTCTTTTGTTGAGCAGTTTCACGAGAGACACCCGGGTCAGAAAGGCATTCTACTGGAGAGGATCAAGAAGCGATTTAACCTTGATGAAATGCTCCTCATGCTGGCGGTCAAATCCCTTGAGAAGACGGGTAAAGTCCGCCAAATCGGGCCGAGGCTTGCCCTTAGTTCCCATGACATACAGCTTTCTCCCCAGGAAGAGAAAATTCTCCAGAAACTCGAAGAGATGTGCTTCAAAGGAGAATTCCAGTCTGTTTCCTTAGGGAAAATCCGGAGGGAATTCCGCCTTTCGGCCGAACGGCTGGAGCGACTCCTTTCGCTTCTCACCGAGAGGCAAAAGATCATTCCGGGTCCGGAGGGACTCTACATCCATGCCCATTGGCTGGACGAGATCATCGGCAAAGTGAGAGCCTTAGGCAAGAAGGAATTGACGGTTGCGGAGTTTAAGGCTTTGACCGGATTGAGCCGGAAGTA
>CAZKEW010000174.1:0-4658 GCA_964551885.1 uncultured Eubacteriales bacterium | reverse complement strand
CGGCCAAGAGGCCTCGCAACGACTTCGTCGGATCGCCACGCTTCGCTCGAAATGGGCAGCAACACTTTTTGGGTATTATGCCTGCAATGACAGAATTCTATCGGGTCGGGGTGTCCCTTTCGGCGACCATAAAGAATTCGGAAATTAGTATTGTGTCCCCCAATTTCGGTCCAAGAAAGTGAAATCGCCAGTGAAAATGGTCAAAACTGTCGGCAGCCCAAAAAAGAAATTCTTTCTTCATTTATTAATAGACTTCTTCGTGCGTCCCGATATCGATAAAGACGCATTTGTCAGGTTTTTCGAAATAAAAAACGATCCTCAGGTCGAATTCCACCGAGAAGCTCCACAGGTCCTGAAGCTTTCCGGATAATTTATGAGTCCGCAGGCTCTTGGAGAATGGATCACGCATGAAGAGATCGACCTTCTTCCAAAACTTCCCTTCCTTTTCAGGATGATTCCTGATCCTTTTGTCAAACGCTCTTTTGAAGGATGAACTGAAGGCGACCTGAATCATGAAGGGCTTAAATCGTCTTTTTGAGCTCGGCGACTTTGCTCGAGAATATGAGTTTCCGCCTGCGGCTTTCCTTCCTGCTCCTCTTATAGTTTTCAAATATCTCGGCACGTCTTTCCTCGATAATATACTTCTCTAAAAGAACCTTGATTTCTTCTTTGTCTTCGAGCGGCAGATTCCGAATTTCGTTGACGATTTTGCTGTATTCCAAATGCATGCTCATTCTCCTTTATGGTTTTTGAAAATATTATGGGTCAACGGAGTCTCGATGTCAAACCGTTCAATTACCTAAAAAAGACGATCGGGACAACGGACGGCAACCTGAGCACCCATCTCTCAAAACTCGAGCAGGCAGGCTATATCTCGGTCAAGAAGTCTTTTAAGGGGAAAAAACCTTTAACAACCTGCTCCCTCACGGAGAAAGGAAGAGAAGCTTTCTCTAAATATCTGAAAACTCTCGAGGACTATATTCATTTTGAAAAAAAGTGAAAGCGCGGGATAAGGAAATTTGGCTAACGGTAAATTTCGCGGCGGCGGCCTATCTTAAAAATTTCCACCGTTAATTCTTTATCCTGAACCGCATAGGCGATTCTATAATCCCCCTGCTCTGGCCCTCCCTCTGCTGGAACGGAGGATATTTGAGAAGTGACAAGGTCAAGAGGTTTCAACTTGACTTCGACTGGCCAATGGTTTAGTAATGCCAAAAGGGAAGAATAAAAAGGAGATGACAATGTTCAAGGACAAAATAGTGAGAAGGGATTTCTTGAAGGCGATGCTGGCGGGGATTCCCGCTCTATCTCTGGACTGGAACTCATTTCCCAGGGGCCAAAAATCCACATCAGTGAAGGACCAGTGGGATACCATCATCATCGGCGGCGGTCTCGGCGGGTTAAGCTGCGCCGCCGGGTTTGCCCGCCAGGGGTTCAAGCCGCTCGTCCTGGAGCAGCATTCGATCCCCGGCGGATATGCCACCACGTTCAAGCGCCCCGGCGGGTTTGAGTTCGATGTTTCATTGCACTCCACTACGGTGGGAGAGCGTAACGGTATCCACAATCTTATTCCGGGGCTTCCGGAGATCAAAGATGTCGAATTTGTGCCGCATAAGGTTCTCTATCGGGTCATTTTCCCGGAGCACGATATCCGGGTGCCGCATAGAGATGTCGCTGGGTACATCAAAATCCTGACCGGATATTTTCCCGAAGAAACAGAGGGCATTCAAAACCTCTTCAAAGCGATGCAGGGGCTGCTCACGGACCTCAATAAATATTCAGGCGCGGGCGGCAAAGTCGAGATGTCGACGTTCCCACGCGATTTTCCTTACCTTTTTAAAAGCGTCACAAGCACCTGGGAGCAATTCCAGGACGCCTACCTCAAAAATCCCAAACTGAAGGCCATCGTCTCTTCGCTCTGGGGATACTTTGGGCTTCCACCCTCCAAGCTTGCCAGCATTTACTACGCGATGCCCGTAATAGGGTATCTCGCAGAGGGCGGATATTACCCGGTCGGCAAATCCCAGAAGATCAGCAATGCCCTGGTCAAATTCATCGAAGAGCGCGGTGGAAAGGTGCTTCTTCGGGCTCGCGCGGAGAACATTCTGGTCAAAGACCATGCCGCCTGGGGCGTCAAGACAGCCGAGGGGACAGAATATGCGGGAAAAGTGGTTGTCTCAAACGCCAACGCTTACGACACTTTCCACAAGATGATGGACGAGAAAGAATTCCTAAAGGATTATTTGGCCAAGCTGGACAGCTTCAGCGTCAGCCTTTCCTGTTTCCAGGTCTTCCTTGGATTGAAGAAGGACCTGGTCAGGGAAGTCGGAATCACCGACAGCGAGATTTTCTATGAACCCGGCTATGACGACGAGGCAGGCTACAAGGCCGCTCTCATTGCCGACGTAGAAAACCAAGGCTTCGGCCTGACTCTATATGATAACCTGTATCCTGGGTATTCTCCGGAGGGAAAGAATACAATCAACATCATCGTCCTTCAAGGATATGAACCCTGGAAAAAGTTTGAAGCCGATTATTTTGCGGGCAAAAAGGACGCCTACCGGGCGGAGAAAGAGCGGATGGCGGATATTTTGATCAAAAAGGCCGAAGAGACTCTGCTTCCCGGACTTACCAAAGCCATTGAGGTGAAAGAGATCGGCACTCCGTTGACCAATGTGCGCTACACAAGCAACTACCGCGGAGCAATTTATGGCTGGGATCAGACCTTGGATAATTCCATGCCGAGACGGCTTCCTCACAAGACTCCGGTCAAAAATCTTTATCTTGCTGGGGCCTGGACCCAGCCCGGGCACGGCTACAGCGCCGTCATCCCCAGCGGACTCGAATGCTTCGGCGAGATCATGAAGGACTGGAATCAAGGCGGAGGAGGCCTATAAAAAAGAACTCTCCCCCCAAGGGGCGGCCCTATTAGCTCGGCATTTTTCCCTTAAAATCAAAGTTTTGACACGAAGCCCTAACCTTGTTATAAACTCAAGGAATAGATCATCACAATTATGAAAAGACAAATTAGCGCAGGCGGCAAAAAGAGGCCATTGATTCATGCAAAAACAGCTATTACCCGCCGCGAATTCATCAAGCGGAGCCTTGCCGCGGCGGCTGCTGGTGCCGCTTCCTTCACCATCGTTCCCCGGCGCGTGTTGGGAGGCCAAGGCTATACCGCGCCGAGCGATGAGCTGACCAAGGCGGTTATCGGCGTCGGCAGCATGGGAAGAGGGCACCTCAGCTATCCGGGCTCCAGGCTGGTTGCCGTCTGTGATGTCGATGAGAATCATCTGCGGGCGGCGCTCGAAATCGTGGACTCCGGCGTCGCCGGATACAAAGATTTCCGGGAAGTCCTCGAGCGGGACGATATCGACATCGTCCATATTGTCACCCCTCCCCACTGGCATGCCTTGATCTCCATCGCTGCGGCCCAGGCAGGCAAGGATATTTGGTGCGAAAAGCCGATGACCCGCACGATCGCCGAAGGGCAGAAACTTGTCGAGGCCGTCCAGAGAAACGGCCGCATTTTCAGGGTCAACACCTGGTTCAGGTTTGAGGATATATTTTACGACTTCGGCACTACCGTGAAACCGATCAAAAAACTGGTCCAGAGCGGCTTCCTCGGCTGGCCCCTCAAAGTGACGATTAGTGCAGCCACCGGCTTCGATTGGAAATTTCATCACAGCGGCCTCACCCACCTTCCTCCGCAGCCTGTGCCAAAAGAGCTGGATTACGACATGTGGCTCGGCCCCGCGCCCTACAAGCCTTACCATCCGCACCGGGTCCATGGTACGTTCCGCGGCTACTGGGATTACGACGGCGGCGGCTTGGGAGATATGGGCATGCACTATCTCGACCCTGTCCAGTACATCCTCGACAAGGACAACACAAGTCCGGTCGAAGTTGAGGCCGATTGTCCTCAGCAGCATCCGGATGCCTGCGGAACCTGGCGCCGCATCAGGCTCCTGTACGCGGATGGCTGCGAAATCATCCTCGACGGGGAGGGCAAAGGCCAGAACGCCCCCTTCCTCGAAGGACCCGGCGGGAAACTGTTCAAGGGGTTTGTCTCCGACATTCCCGGCCTCAAACAGAAGCTCGCTCCACTCCCCGACCCGGAGCCTCAGGTGACCGATTTTGCCGAGGCTGTCCGGAAGCGCAGAAAGTTTGCGCTGAATGAAGAGAACGGCCACCGCTCCTGCACTTTGGTCAACATGAGCAAGGTCGCCGTTCAACTCGGAAGGCCGCTTCGCTTTGACCCGGTGAGGCAGCTATTTATCAGTGATGAGGAAGCTAACCGGCTGGTCAACCAGCCAATGCGCGCGCCATGGCATTTGTGAATTGCGGATTCGCCTCTCGCGAACAATGAGGAATTATTGAGATTGCTTCACTAGCGTTCGCAATGACAAAGAGACAAAATGTCATCGCGAGGAACGGAGTGACGAGGCGATCTCGTTATTTTCTAGATAGATTGGACAAAAAAGAATGAAACGACATTTAAGAATGTTGTTGGTGGTTTTTCTGGCCTCGAGCGCTGCACTATTCCCACTCGAAGCTGCGAATAAGACAAAAGCACTCGCCGTAAAGGTTGCAGACATCGTTGCCAAATTCCCCGGCCAAAACACCGCCGAAAAAGACGCCTTAGCCGCGGAGCTCAT
>CAZKEW010000173.1:0-4741 GCA_964551885.1 uncultured Eubacteriales bacterium | reverse complement strand
ACCAAATTTCTCCGAAACATCAAAAATGTCGTGGCAATCCGATGAAGTCATTGCGGGCATAATACTCAAAAAGTGTTGCTATTTTTCTTGGTTCTTGAAGTAACAATACCATTTCAGATACCCGATCTTATGCTTTTCCGTTAGCCCTCGATGCCTTCGATAATCGGATTTCAATCGTGAGTAAAAACCCTCCAACATATTCGTCATTTTCGGTACGTTTCGATCCTTCAGATAATGGAACATGTCGGGAAGACCATTCCAGATCAGCCTCATGGCTTTTTTCAGGTCTTTATAGGCCACTTCGCTGTGAGGGAGGGCTCTCACAAAAGCCTCATGCTTGTTCAACCAAGAAACATAAGAGGTGATGAATGTATTACGTTCTTTCCATGTCTCGATCCGTCCCAGCGTCTTTAACAGCTCTCTCAGTTCCCGCCCGGCCAGCGTCTTCGGGTACGTCCTCAGCCATCTCATTCCCTCGCGTTGAATGTGATAAAGACACCGCTGGATCTTCGTCTCAGGCCAGATCTGTTGAATCGCCCGAATCACCGATTTTTCCCCGTCCATCGTGATAAAACGAGGGTTCAACCCCTTCTTTTCCAACCCCCAAAACCACGGATAGACACTCGTATAACTCTCTCGGCTTTCGTAGATATGAGAGATCGTTTTTTGAGTCATCGCATCTATGAGACTAATGAAGCAACCATCCTTATGAAAATAGGTCCCGTCGAAGATAAGATACTTGAAACGGCGATAGTCAAAAACCTCCTCTGGAGGATGATCCAACCAGTAATCTTTGATCCGAGAGATCTTCGATCGGCTATGCCCAGAGACCTGGCAGAGCTGTCGTACCGAGTAGCTTTCACAGACCCAAAGACGAAACCAACTTCGCTCTTGAGACCGCTTTCGATCAGGCCGTTTTCGGACATAAGTTCTTCCGCATCTTTTACAGTAAAACCGTTGCTTCTCTTGATGCGTTTTCCCGAAAAATTTGACGTCTCTTGAGGAGCAGTTGGGACATCGTTTTTTTTGACATTATTAAACCCGTTTATTAATGAATCGACTTTTTTCTCCTATTTTATTCATATATAATAAAATACCGAAACGGGCAGCAACACTTTTTGAGTATTATGCCCGCAATGACCCCCTGGCGTTGGATTGCCGCGCTCCCTTTGGGCGCTCGTAATGGCAATAATATCAATACCTTGTCCTTTTATCGGCAAATCTGGGTATGTGTTCAATTGACTCGAATGGCTGATAGTCGCTTTCGGGCGTCAGCCAATTCGGGATGGCTCGAATCAGCGTCTTTCCAGATGTCGAGGAACTTCTGATATTGCTCGCGGGCTTTCTCCTTGAGGTCTTTCTCTTCATACAACCGGGCCAACCGGTAATGATAGATGGGATGAATGAGCTGCCGGACCTGGTTTTTGGGGTCAATCATCATCAGCCGCTCGTACTCGGCGATAGCCTTATCAAGTTCCCCTTTTTTCCAATAGGCTCTGGCCAGGACATCTTTAAAGAAAGGCAGGTTATAAGCAAACAGGAATGTCGTGATGGCTCCGGGCATAGGCCATGGAGTAGACTTTTCGAGAGCCTCGATGACTTTCTCAGGCTTACCTTCGGCCAGAAAAATCTCTCCTAAGAGGCACTCATATGTCTGAATGGTCCAGCTTTTAAAGGAATGCTGCCTCGACTGAGACAAAAGGGCCTCGCCCTCGGAAAACTTCGCCCTTGCCGCTTCAAGCCTTCCTTTTTTGAGCTCCTGGAATCCGAGATAACAAAGATGGTCGATGGTAAAAAAAATTCCATCCTGACCGAAATTTTTTTCTCCATAATCCGTCCAGTTCTGGTAAACCTTCTTTCCCAGGTCGAGTTGGCCCCGGTCATAATAAATCCATCCCCTGAGCCAGCTCGTGCCTGCTTCTGTGAAGGCGCTGCCCAGAGGAGCAGCCTCGTCTGCGGCGGTGCTTAGCTCACTCAGGGCCCGGTCCAGGTTTCCCAGCCAATAATGGTAAAACCCTTTCCATAAATAGCTTTCAATTTTTGCTCCAGCCAAAGGCGCCCGGGTCCTGATCTCGTCCACCCAGTTCATCGCCTCTTGGTAATTTTCCTCGAGGGCATAGACATAGGCGATCCTGGAGCATGAGTCATAAAAGTCGGGCTTGATCTCCAGGGCTTCTTTGTACTTGGCCAGCGCTTCATCCATCTTTCCCATGCGGAGGTTGAGCTCAGCGATCGAATCGACGGGATTGGCATCCCCGGGGGAGGCCGAGGCGTATTTTTGAAAATATTCGATCGCCTTCTCAAAATTCCCCTGATTCGGCATACTCATAGGCCAGCTCATTGAGGGCCGCCCCATAGTTCGGGTCCAGAGCTAAGGCTTTGTTGCTCTCCCGAATAGCCTCCGGAAACATTTGCCGGGTGTGATAATGAATAGCCAAATCGTAGTGGACCCGTTTTTCATCGGGATATTGTTGAGCGATCTCCTGGAGAATCCGGATCCTTTTGTCCGGATCTCTTTCAATGGCACTGGCATAACTGGCTTCAATGTAGAGCCTCTCTTTCTCTGTTGCTTTGTTCGAATACATTTTGGCTTTTTTGTAAGCTTCTTCTCCGGCTTTTGACTCATACAGGGATTCGCAGCTCCTGCCAAGATAAAGGTATGCCACGGCAAACGTCGGGTCCGGTTCGACGGCTTTTTGTAAGAATTTCTTGGCGTCGGCGTAATAGAACTTTTTATAGTCCTCGCGGCCTCTTAAGAAATAGTTGTAGGCTTCCATAGAATTTGTGGTAACGTCGGTAATCTTCGGCGGGGCTTTTTCTACCCGGAGAGCTGACAATCCCTTGCCTTTAGAGATCGTGCGGCTCAGTTCATCAACCTGGTTTTTCAGGATGCTGGCCACTCCTTCGCCCTTGGAGCTTGCCGTGTTGAGAATCTGCCGGGTTTCGACATCCAGGACTTTGACATCTGTGGCGAACATCTCCCCGGCTTTGATATAACTTCCCACGACGATGGCCTCAATGCCTTCCTTGCGGCAGAGCTCAAAGCCCAGATTCTCATCAATGACAGCTTCCTTCTCCTTTCCTATCTGTCGGAGGATGTCGTTTAACCTTTCCCAGGTCGTGACGCGGAAACGCCTGGACTGCTCGAGGCTCGTAATCAGCAGATTGGGAATAGCCTCCTGGAGGTAATCAAAGGCTTTATCGCCGGTCTGGTTCTTGAACGTGATGACGGCGATGGAGCGCCTGGCTCCTTCACCCTTTGCAACAACCTGCCAGATAATCATCGCCATGAGGATAATTGCGGCGAAAATAAGCGCAGGGACAAAAAGCTTCCTCAAGCTGAATTTAACTGTTATCTCTTTGGACGTGAAAGTTTTTCTTGCCGGGATAACCCTTTCTGTCGTCGGGATTCCTTTTTCGATGTGGCCGATGTCTGAAAGAACCTGCTCGGCGCTCTGGTACCTCTTGTCTTTTTCTTTCTCCAGGCATTTGAGGATCAGCCGGCTTAAATCTTCGGGAATTTGCGGGTTGATTTTTCGAGGGTCTTGAGGCGCTTGCACCTTCTGTTTCAGGGCCACGCTGAAAGGTGTGTCTCCCTGAAACGGCGTTTGGCCTGTCAGCATCTCATAGAGGATGATCCCGAAAGCGTAGATGTCCGAGCGCTGGTCGGCTTCTTTGCCGTCGACCTGCTCGGGTGACATGTATTCCGGCGTCCCGATCATCACACCGGCCTCGGTCAAGCCCTTGGCTTTGAGCGAGCGGGCGATCCCGAAATCCATGATCCGGGCATTCCCTTCCCGGTCGATCATGATGTTCTGTGGCTTCAGGTCGCGGTGAACAACTCCCAGGCGGTGAGCTTCAGAAAGCCCTTCGCAGATCTGCCTGGCCACGTATAACGTTTTTCCTACGCTCAATTGCCCGACCCTCGACATTGTGCTTTTCAAGTCTTCACCGGGGACGTATTCCATAGTGATGTAATAGGTGTCCTTGTCTTCGCCGAGGTCAAACATCCGGCAGACATGCCGGTGGGCAATCTTCCGGGCAAACTTCAACTCGTTGCTGAAGCGCTCGATGGTTTTTTCATCGGCAGCGATCTCCGGCTTGAGCAGCTTCAAGGCGACTTTTTCTTTGATCTTTGTGTCGAGGACTTTATAGACCTTGCCCATCCCGCCTTTGCCCAGCTCTTCAATGACCTCGTATCTTCCGGCAAAAAGGCTTCCTGTGGTTAATTCTTTGACTGGAGTTTGGAGCGTTTCGGTGGGAGAAGCAGAAAGTTCTGCCCCCAGTGAGATTTGGGTGCCGCACTTGCTGCAAAAAGTGCTTTCCGAAGGATTTTCAACATGACATTTAGGGCATTTCACGGGTCTGCCGTTCCTTTTTGGTGTCTGGCAAAAACATATCAATTCCTTAAAGGCGAGTCAAACAATTCTCATTTCAAACTCCTTGCTTTTTGGAGGCCTCTGGCATAAGATTTGGCTCTGGAAATTTTTCTCCTCGATGAATAAGCCAGCCGAAAAAAGCGAAAAGTTTGGCCTTATCGGCACCATCACGCATGATGTCATAACCTACGCCTCGGGCCAGGTTTTTCAAGGATTAGGCGGCATCCTTTATCAAGCGGCGGCGTTGTGTGGCTTGGGAAAGGAAGTCTTTCTCTACACGCACCTGGGGAAAAAATTATCTTCCGAAGTCAAAAAAATCATCGCCAAATGGCCCACTTGCCATACCCAGGAAATCCGGATCG
>CAZKEW010000172.1:0-4837 GCA_964551885.1 uncultured Eubacteriales bacterium | reverse complement strand
TCCTACCTCCCTTGACCAATCAAGGGAGGCCTGAACAAGGTAAGTGTCTCCGCAAAGGTCGGAAGGGAGCGAATCCCTTGACCAAGCTCGAAAGACAATCACGGGAATAGAGATGCATACTAGCCCACCAATAAATTGACAAAATCCCGTTTTTGTTTTATTTTTAAGGCAAGATGGCGCTAACACTCAATCAACTGCTGCTTATCATCCTCACTTTTGCGGCCGTTGTGGCGGTTGTATTTCTGGCCATGTTCCTTGTCCAACTCCGCAGGGCGGCCGCTGAAGGTGAAAAGACCTTGATCGAGGCGAGAAAATTGATCGAGAATCTGAATGAACTCGAGAAAGTCGTCAAGGAAAAATTAGAGGATATGGGCCAGATCATGGAGGCATCCAAAAAAACCGTTCATAATCTTTCTGAAGCCTCCCTTTTCTTGACCACGCGAATCCTAAGCCCGACGACGCGATACTGGCCTGTGATTTATCCGCTCTTCATGTTTTTCTGGAAGAGATTCAGAAAAAGAAAGGAGAAGAAAAATGGGTGATAACAAAGGCTCAGCCCTGGAAGTTGCCGTATCTTTTCTCATCGGAGCTGCGACGGGGTTTATCCTCGGCGTTCTCTTTGCTCCCGCCAGCGGCAAAGAGACCAGACAAAAGATCAAAGTTCAGGCCGCTAAGACGGGAGAAAAGGCCAAAGAGAGCTATGAAAAGATAAGCAAAGAGGCGGAAAAAGGGATTCAGGTGGTGAAAGAGAAAGCCCAGGAAGGAATCGAAGCAATCAAGGACTTCATCGAAAAAAAGAAAGAAGAATTTGCTCAAAAGCCCCCTCAGGGGCATGATAAAGGGTAAGTTACAGACTTCACGACATTAGAGATCGAAGAAGAGTTAAAGGCCAGGGGGACCTACGCCGGAAGACAGGTCTTTGCGAGCTGAATTTAGCAAGTCAAGGCCATGGCGCCAGGAAAAGAAAGAAAAGACAAATTTCTCACCTCCTCTGAAATCGAGATCAAACCGGTTTACGATCATTCAGACCTGACCGATCTCGACCTTAAGAGAGATTTGGGGACTCCCGGTGCCTACCCCTTCACCCGCGGCATCCACCCCACTATGTACCGCGGAAAGCTCTGGACCATGCGCCAGTACGCCGGGTTCGGGACAGCCGAAGAATCCAACAAAAGATACCGCTTCCTCCTGTCACAAGGCCAGACGGGCTTGAGTGTTGCCTTCGACCTTCCGACCCAGCTGGGACTTGACTCCGACCATCCCCAGGCCCAAGGCGAAGTGGGAAAGGTCGGGGTGGCCATCGATTCTATCCACGACATGGAGACGCTCTTCAAGGGGATCCCCTTGGACAAGGTCAGCGTCTCGATGACCATCAATTCTACGGCGGCGGTCATCCTGGCCATGTACCTGGCCATGGCTTCGAAGAGGCGAATATCCTGGTCCAAGCTCGCTGGAACCATTCAAAACGACCTGCTCAAAGAATATATCGCCCGCGGGACTTATATCTTTCCTCCCCAGGCTTCTCTTAAAATCATCGCTCATATTCTCTCGTTCTGCCAGAAAAACGTCCCGCGCTGGAACACCATGAGCATCAGCGGCTATCACATCAGAGAAGCAGGCGCCACAGCCGTCCAAGAGCTATCTTTCACTTTCGCCGACGCCATCGCCTATATCGAAGCCGCTATTAAAGAAGGCCTGGGCGTGGACTCTTTCGCGCCGCGGCTCTCTTTTTTCCTGGCTTCTCACAATCAGTTCTTTGAAGAAGTCGCCAAGTTCCGGGCGGCCCGCCGCATCTGGGCCAAATTGATGAGAGAAAGATTCAGGGCTAAAAATCCCGACTCCTGGGCCTTCCGCTTTCATACCCAGACGAGCGGTGTCACCCTCACAGCCCAGGAGCCGGAGAATAACGTCATCCGTGTGACGCTGCAGGCGCTGGCCGCTGTCCTCGGCGGCACACAGTCGCTGCACACAAACTCCAGGGATGAAGCTCTCGCTCTGCCCAGCGAAGAATCCGTCCAGATCGCTCTCCGCACCCAACAGGTCATCGCCCACGAGAGCGGTGTCGCCGATACGGTCGATCCTCTGGGAGGTTCCTATTTCCTGGAAACGCTCACCAACGAGATTGAGACGAAAGTCTGGGATTATCTCAAAAAGATCGAAGATATGGGAGGTATGTTCAAGGCCATCGAAGAAGGATACATCCAGAGAGAAATCCAAGAAAGCGCCTATAAATATCAGAGAATGGTGGAAACAAAAGAACAGATCGTCGTCGGGCTCAATGACTATGTCACAAGAGGAGAGAAGATTCACTTTTGCCTCTACTCTGCGCCCAAAAGAATCGAGAAAGCCCAAAAAGAAAAGCTGCGGCGCCTCAGAAAGGAAAGGTCATCTCAGAAAGTCGAGAGAGCTCTCGGCGCTCTGAAAAGGGCTGCTGAATCCGGGCAGAATCTTATGCCCCCTCTCATCGCGGCGGTCGAAGCTGAAGCCACGCTGGGAGAGATCTCGGACGTCCTCAGAGAAGTCTACGGCACGTTCCAAGACAACGTCGTTCCTTGACTTTGATCCGGCGCCTTTCTAAGATAAATCAGCGTTATGCCTTTTCCCTTCTTATATCTTGCTATTTCCCTAACTTCGGGCATCCTTGTCTCTTCGCTTCTCTTATTCCCCTTCTCTATCTTTGTCTCGGGACTTCTGGGATCGCTTATTTTTGCCTGGCTGGCTTTTTTCCTGAAGAAGAACAGGCTCGCTTTTGTTTTTAGTCTCATCGCCACCCTTTTTATCGGCATAAGCCTTTATTCCCGGGAGAACAAAATTTACGAGCAGAATGCCATCAAGCAATTCGATTTTAACGGCTATGCCGATTTTTACGGCCGCTTGTATAAATCTCCTTCCTTTGACGTCGGAAAAACCTATCTTTTCATTAAAATCGAAAAAATCAGCTATCTGAACAAAGAAGAAAAGGCGGGAGGAAACTTGAGGGTTTCCGTTCTCCACCCTTCTCAATACCCTTCACCCTTAAAACTACGAGTTGGCGATAGGATCAAGGTTTCTGCCCAGGTTTTGCCGGCCCGTGACTATCGCAATTTCGGCGAACCGCGGCTGGCCAACCTCCGCAAGAATCAGAACATCCACAATCATGCCGTCACTAAAAGTCCCCTTCTCGTGGAACTTCAGGAAAAAAAGACGTCTTTCTTCATCTTCCGTCTGATTTCTTCTATCCGGCAAAAACTCGGCCAAAAAATCGAGGACCATTTTTCTTCTGCCGATAGAACGTCCCTTTCCCGGGAAGGCGCTGTCCTCGAAGCCCTGCTCCTCGGCGAAAGAGGGAGGATGGACGAAACCACGACCCTCGCTCTCCAAAAATCCGGTCTCTTCCATTTGATCGCCATCTCCGGAGCTCATATCGCCATCATTTCCTATCTTCTCTTTGGAATCCTTAGACTTTTTCGCACACCCAAGCGGGTTGCCTATGTGTTTCTGATCTTCCTCCTTCTCTTTTACGCCCTGCTGGTGGAGGGCCGGGCCTCGGTCTTTCGCGCCGCCATCATGAGCCTCATCTATCTCATCGGCAAGCTTCTCTGGAAAAATACCAGCCTTCTCAACACGATCTCCTTCAGCGCTTTCTTCCTCCTTTTCGCAAACCCTTTCTATCTTTTCGATATGGGGTTTGAGCTTACGTTCGCCGCGACTCTCTCCATCATCCTCTTTTTTCCCCGCATCCTCAAATTTTTGCCCCGCCTTCCCCTGAAGATAAGCGAACTCTTTGCCTTATCATTAACGGCCCAGCTTGGCGTTTTGCCCTTCCTGGCCAGCTCTTTTAACCGCGTTGCGTTTTCCTCCCTCCTGCTTAACTTTGCGGCCATACCCTTGACGGGGTTGATTATGGCTTTGGGGTTTATCTTTTTAGGTTTTTCCTTGATAAGTAGCTTTCTCGCTCAAGCGCTTGCTCAGGCTCTCAAATTCCTGATCCATGTTTTTCTCTCAACCTCTCGTCTCTTTGATCCCTTATCTTTCTTTTCTTATCGAATCCCCACTCCTCCACTGCCGGTTATTCTGGGATATTTCCTTTTCCTCTTTCTTCTGCTTCTCCGCCCCAGGGTCAAAAGACAAAAGCTCTTGACCTTTGCCGTTTTCGGAATCTTCCTTGGCCTCCTCATCTCTTATCCTTTTCCTGCCGATTCCTCTCAGGCTCTCAAGCTGACCTTCCTTGATGTCGGCCAAGGAGATTCTATCCTGGTCGAATTTCCCGGCCGCAAAAAGATGCTCGTGGACGGCGGCGGCGTCCCAGACGACAGCTTTGATATCGGCGAGAGTATTGTCTCTCCCTTCCTCTGGAGCAAAGGAATCAAAAAAATCGATTATCTGGTCTTGACTCACGCTCATCCCGACCACATGAACGGGCTCAAAGCCGTGGCCAGGAATTTTAAAATCAGCCAATACTGGGAAGCCTTCAGCCCTCCCCAAACCCCGGCCTACGAAGACCTCAAAAACAACCTCGGCGCTTCTGTTCTCAAGAAAAGGGTTTTTCGCGGCTTCAGCCGGCAAGAGGGAGATGTCAAGATTGAAGTCATCCATCCGGAGGAGGAAACGCCGTTTGTCCTCGAGACTTCTAACGACAAATCCCTTGTGCTCCGGTTATCTATAGGAGAAACCGCATTTCTTTTAGCCTCTGACATCGGGGTTGGGGCAGAGGGTGAAATCCTCGAAAAAAACCTCAATACTCAATCTCAGGTCTTAAAATCCCCTCACCATGGCAGCAAATTATCAAGTTCGAAAGCATTCCTGGAGAAAGTCCGGCCCCTGATTGTGGTCGTGACCGCCGGCAGAGCAAACCCCT
>CAZKEW010000171.1:0-4910 GCA_964551885.1 uncultured Eubacteriales bacterium | reverse complement strand
AAGAAGGCGTTGACCTTCCAGGACATCATGAAATTCAGGTCGGTCTCAGACCGAGTGATTTCTGAGAACGGGCAGTGGGTGGCCTACATGGCCCAGCCTGATAGAGGAGACGGCGAGCTTAGGATTCAGAACACGAAAGATGAAAAGGCTTTTTGCCTGGACAGAGGAAGTAAGCCCGTGTTTTCCAAAGACTCCCTATGGCTTGCCGCTGTCATCAAGCCAAAAGCGGTTGAGGTTGAGAAGGCAAAAAAAGAAAAACCGAAGCCGGGCCTGGGTCTCCTTGAGATTGCCACAGGCCAGGTCAGCCTTTTTGAGAAAGTCGAGAATTTCGGGTTCTCCAATGACTCTGCCTGGCTGGCCTATCAATTTTTCAAAGAAGAGGAAAAAAAGGAAGAGAAGGAAAAGGAGAAAGAAAAGGAAAAAGAGCAGCCGAAGCCGAAGATGAAAGACGTGGGAAGCACCCTGGTTCTCCGGCACCTAAGTTCAGGAAAAGAGGCCCAGATTCCGTATGTGACGGCTTTTGCCTTTGATGAATCCGGCCGCTATTTCGTTTATGTTGTCGCCGAACCGGACGGAAAAGGCAACGGTCTTTTCTGCCGTGCACTAAACCAGGAAGGCCAGCCGGAAAAGATGATCAGCAAGGTCGAAAGAGGTTTTTACAGCCAGCTTGCTTGGGAAAAAGAAGGAAGCCGTTTAGCTTACCTGACGGCTGTTGGGGATGAAAAGGGCAATGCCGGGACAGCATCGCTCTGGGTCTGGGACGCCAAAACGGGAAAATCGGTCCTCGCAGTCTCCGCAGAGGCAACGCCGAAAGATTGGGTTATCCCGTCCAAAAATAAAGTCACCTGGTCCAAAGATCGGAAACGCCTATTCTTCGGCCTAATGCCCAAAGATATTTTCGAGATGGGAAAGACCGAGGAAAAAGAAGATAAGGAGGAAAAGGCGGAAGTCGATCTTTTTAATCTCGACCAAATCCTCGCCCAAAGAGAAGTCGATGTCTGGCACTGGAATGACCCAAGGATTATTCCGCATCAGGAAAAAATCTGGCCCCAGGTCAAGGAAAAAAATTACCTCGCGGTTTACCATGTTGATACGGGAAAAATGGTGGCTCTGGCAGATAAAACCATGCCTGATGTCGAGATTCCAGAGAATCCCAGTTTGGCCCTCGGGTTTTCCGATGTCCCTTACCTCAAAGAGATCACTTGGGATGGGAATTACGAGGATATTTATTTAGTTGATTTAGCCACGGGCGCGAAGAAGAAAATAATTTCGCGGCTGGGTGCACGTCCCTCGTTCTCGCCAAACGGCCGATATGTTGCTTATTATGAGCAGCGAAACTGGCATCTCTATGATGCCAAGACGGGAACGACCAGGAACTTAACCGCAGCTCTCAAAATTCCCTTTTATGATGAGGAGGATGACAGGCCGGGCGAACCATCGCCACACGGGATTGGGGGATGGTTGGAAGACGAGAGCGCTATCCTTCTTTATGACAAATATGACATCTGGAGAATATCAACTTTGCGCGAGGAAGCGGCAAACCTGACCGACGGCGCCGGCCGGAAAACAGACCTCACATTTCGTATCCTCAGGCTCGACCCCGAGGAGAAATTCCTTAAAAAAGACCAGAGGCTTTTGCTCTCCGCTTATCACAATCACGAAAAATTCAGCGGTTTCTATGCGGCGAACATGGCCAGAGTTGGCGTAGAACGCCGGGTTGAAGAAAAGAAGCTCTACACCTTTCGGGCTAAAGCGAAGAAGGCCGATGTTTTATTATTCACGCGGGAAAGCTATGAAGAATTTCCCGACCTCTGGGTGAGCGACCTTGATTTTTCCACGCCGCGCAAAATCTCCGATGTCAACCCCCAGATCAAGGAATTCGCCTGGGGAAGCGCCGAGCAGGTCGAATGGCAGAGCCTGGACGGCGTGCCGCTTCAAGGCGTCCTCATCAAGCCTGGGAATTATGAGCCGGGCAAGCGCTATGCCGTTCTGGTCTATTTTTACGAAAAATTTTCCCGGCGGCTCTATGAATTTAACCAAGTGGTGATCAACCACCGGCCCTGTTTTCCTTTTTATGCCAGCAACGCCTATGCGCTTTTCCTCCCAGACATAGTCTATGAAACCGGTCGGCCCGGCCTCTCAGTCACCAAGTGCCTTGTCCCGGGAGTTCAGAAGCTCATCGATATGGGAATTGCCGACCCGAAGGCCATCGCCCTTCACGGGCACTCATGGAGCGGCTACGAGACGGCTTTCATCATCACCCAGACCAATATTTTCCGGGCGGCAATCGCCGGAGCGGCTGTGGCGAACATGATCAGCGCTTACAACGGCATCCGCTGGGAATCCGGACTGGCGCGGCAGTTTCAGTATGAGAAAGACCAGAGCCGCATCGGAGTGAGCCTCTGGCAGGCTCCGCAGCGGTACATCGAAAACTCCCCCGTCTTTTTTGCTGACCGCATCCAGACGCCCCTTTTGCTTATGTTTGGGGATGAAGACGGCGCCGTGCCCTGGGAGCAGGGGATAGAGCTCTATCTGGCCATGAGGCGCCTGGGAAAGGACTGCATTTTTCTGGAGTATCGCGGAGAGCCGCACCATCCCCAGAAATATCCCAATAAGCTCGACTATTCGATCCGAATGAAGCAGTACCTCGACCACTATCTGAAGGGCGAGCCTGCTCCTGACTGGATCAGCCAGGGCGTTCCCTATCAAGGCAAATAGATATAAGTCCCAAAATTGGCGATAGAATTATGTCATCGCGAGCGAAGCGTGGCGATCTCTTTTTTTGAGATTGCTTCGTCGTCTCGAATAGACGAGACGACTCGCAATGACATAAGAAAGGAGTCAAGATGGCTAAAAGAACACCTTTTCCAAGAGTTTTCTGGGTAGCGAACTCGGTCGAGATTCTCGAGCGGTTCGCCTATTACGGAATCTATATGGGGTTCGGAATCTACATGGAGTACCTGGGCTACAGCAAGGGCCAGCTTGGTATCGTCCAGAGCCTCTTCTTGCTGATCTCCTATGTGATACCGGTTATCTCGGGAACCTTTGCTGACAGGTTTGGGTTCAAGAAGATCTTGATCGTTTCTTATCTCGCCTACCTGCCCTCCATTCTTCTTCTCCTCCTGACCAAATCCTTCTCCGGTATTGCCCTGACCATGCTCAGCATCGGCTTGGCTGCCGGGATCTTCAAGCCGCTGGTTTCCGGCACAGTGCGGGCCGTCACGGATAAAACCAACAAGACCCTTGGCTTCGGAATTTTCTATGCCATGGTCAATGTCGGCGCTTCCTTCGGCCCGCTTATCGCAGGAAGGCTCCGCGCGATTTCCTGGAATTATGCTTTCCTCGCTGCAGCCATCGCTATCGCCCTGATGCTTCTCATAACGGTTTTATTCTATAAGGAGCCGCCGAGGCAAATCGAAGGCGTGACGCTGAAAAAGAAGTTTCAAGATATGGGCGTGGCTTTAGCGGACGTCAAATTTGCCGCCTTTCTGGTTCTTTTGGGGCTGTTTTTCTGGCTTCCTTTCTGGGCGTTCTTTAACCTCCTCGCCCTCTACGTCGATAGGAGCCTGGACACGGCCAAATTATACTTGAACATCAAGAGCGTCTTGGGAAGCGGTGTGGCCAACTTCCTCTCACGCGCCGATGAAAGCGGGACGAGGAAGCTCCTCGGCGAAACCATCTCCCATACGGGTTATTTGGTGATGATCCTCCAGGTCTTCGTTTCGAGAATTTTTGAAAGGTTTAAGGCTGTTCCATCGTTCCTCTTTGGCTTATTTGTCGCGACTGTCGGGCTTGTCTTCCTGGGATATGCGAGAATCGGCGCAACAGCCTGGGTCTTCCTGGGAATTCTGCTTTTTGCTTTAGGAGAGATGATCTCCTCGCCGCGCATCCAGGAATACATCACCTGGATTGCGCCCAAGGAAAAAGCCGGACTCTATATGGGAACAAATTTCCTCGCCCTCGGGATCGGGGGTGCTTTGAGCGGCGTTGTCTATACTTCTCTTTATGGTTATTTTCAGAAACTGAGCCATCCCGAGTACACCTGGTTTACCCTGGCCGCACACTTCCTCCTGGGAATGATCATCCTCACCCTTTTCACCAAAAAGTGGGGCGAATTCAAGGAGATGGAGGAGTAAAGCGCTTACACTCCCGTGGGGTCAGGTCTTCATTCTTCACTTTATCTCAAGAAGCTTCAATCGTGAGTATCTTGTCAAACCTGGCCTGAAATTTCAACTAAGGGACGTATCCAAATTATGTTACAATCACAATAAGATTTATCCGACTAAAAGGGTGTGAAAACCATGAATCTCATTAAATGCCCAAATTGTGATATGGAGAATCCCGAATCGGCGCAATTCTGCGCTGAATGCGGGGTAAGGCTTGAGCCTGCCAAAAAAACTGCTATTTCTCAAACTGAGCCCGCCCATACTCCTCGCGAAGTATTGGCCATAGGATCAACCTTTGCCCAACGATTCGAGGTCATCGAGGAGCTCGGCCAGGGCAGCTTAGGGAAAGTCTATAAAGTCCTTGACAAGCCGCTCGGCAGGGAAGTGGTTCTCAAGCTCATCAAGCCTGAAATCGCTCAAGACAAGAAGACCTTGGAGCGCTTCAGCAATGAACTGAAAACCGCCAAAAAGATTGTCCACAAGAATGTGGGACGGATGTTCGACCTCAGTGAAGAGAAAGGTACTCATTACATCACGATGGAATATATGACGGGCCAGGATTTGAAGGGATTGATCAGGCAGACAAGGCGTTTGACGATTGAGAAAGCGGTTTCCATAGCGGGGCAGGTGTGCACGGGACTGGCTGAGGCACATCGATTGGGAGCCGTCCATCTGGACCTTAGGCCGGGCAACATCATGGTCGATAAAAAAGGCAATGCCAAAATTTTGGATTTTGGGATTGCC
>CAZKEW010000170.1:0-4911 GCA_964551885.1 uncultured Eubacteriales bacterium | reverse complement strand
GAGGGCGTTCGCCTCCCGGTCTACTCGCTCAACACGCTCATCATCGGAAGCGGGGCGGCTGCCTTGAACGCTGCCGTCAGCCTGCATGAGCAGGGAGTGAGCGATACCGCCATCGCTACAGATAATTGGGGCGGGGGGACGTCGCGAAACGCCGGCTCGGATAAACAGACATATTACAAGCTTTCCCTCGCAGGCGAACTCCCTGATTCAGCCTTCCAGCTGGCCGAAGACCTCTTTGCCGGAGGCTCGATGCACGGGGATATTGCGCTCGTGGAAGCCCAGAATTCCCTGCGGGCTTTTTTTCACCTGGTCGAGCTGGGCGTGCCTTTTCCGCATGACAAGTTCGGCGCTTATGCGGGCTACAAAACCGACCACGACCCCAGGCAGCGGGCTACCTCAGCGGGGCCCTTGACTTCGCGCCTAATGGTTGAATGCCTTGCCCGGGAGGTCAAAAAAAGGGACATTCCCGTCTTGAATAAGCACGAGGTTATTGCCCTCCTGACTCAAGGTCAAGGAGATGAAAAAAGGGTTGTTGGGGCCATTGCCCTTGACAAAAAGAACCTCGGAAAGCCCAACCGCGGGTTTGTCCTTTTCAATGCCGTGAACATCATCCTCGGAACAGGGGGGCCTGCCGGAATTTACAAGGCCTCTGTTTATCCCGAGAGCCAGGTCGGCTCCCACGGCCTGGCCTTCGCCGTCGGTGCTCTAGGGCAAAACCTCACCGAATCCCAATTCGGGTTAGCCTCGGTAAAATTCCGCTGGAACCTCTCCGGCGCATATCAGCAGGTCGTTCCCCGGTATTTTTCCACGAACAGAGAAGGCCATGATGAGCGTGAATTTTTGAATGATTATTTTCCCGATATGGGAAAGCTGTCCACAGCCATTTTTCTCAAAGGCTACCAATGGCCGTTTGACCCGGAAAAAATCCTGGATTACGGTTCTTCGCTCATCGACCTCTTCGTCTACCAGGAAACCGTGGTCAAAGGAAGACGGGTCTTCCTTGACTTTACCCGAAACCCGGGCGGCGGAGGAAAGCTCGAGGAATTTTCCTTCAGCCTTCTCAGCCGGGAAGCTTCGAGCTATCTTGAAAAATCAGGCGCCCTGCTCCCGACACCCATTCAAAGGCTCGCCAAGATTAACCCGCCGGCCATTGCCATCTACAAAAATAAGGGCATCGACCTTTCCAAAGAGCCCCTCGAAATCGCCCTCTGCGCCCAGCACAACAACGGCGGTTTCAAGGGCAACATCTGGTGGGAATCCAACATCAAACACCTCTTCCCTGTGGGAGAAGTGAACGGCAGCCATGGCGTTAGGCGCCCCGGCGGGTCAGCCCTCAATTCCGGACAGGTGGGCAGCCTGCGAGCCGCCTTCTTCATCGCTCGAAGATACAACACCAAGCCTCCCTCTCTCAAAACTTTCCTTTCATCTATCGGCTCTCAGGTTAAGGATAAGCTTGCCTTTGCCGAAAAAATGCTGGATAGAAATTTCCAAGATGCCAGCTTCCTAAAGCAGAGCCGGGAGGAAATCCAGGAAAGGATGTCATCATGCGGGGCGGCGATCCGAAGCGCTGAAAAAGCGGGTAGAGCTATGGCAGAAGCTTGGGCCCTTTATGAGCGTCTGAAGTCGGACATGAAAGTGCGCTCGACCAGGGAGTTGCCCTTAGCTTTTAAAAACCTCGACCTCTGTCTTACGCACGCGCTCTATCTCGAAGCCATCAAGGAGTATTTGGAAAAGGGAGGAAAAAGCAGGGGCTCTTATTTGGTTCTTGATCCAAAAGGCACCGAGCCCTGCCCGGGATTGGATGATGCGTGGCCCTTCTCCCTAAATCCGCCGAAATCTCTTGTCGATCAAAAAATCCTGGAAATATCCCTTGATGATAAGGGGAAGGTGGCCAAAAACTGGGTGGACATCCGACCCATCCCTCAGGAGGAGACCTGGTTTGAGAATGTCTGGAATGATTACCGGGAGGATCGGATCATCCGCGAGGAGGAAGAAGGATGAGCAAAAAACCTGTGGCTTTTATCACAGGCGCGGGTCGAGGCATCGGCCGTGGAATTTCGCTGGAGCTTGCCAGCAACGGGTTTGATATCGCCGGAAACGATATCATCTTCGAGCCGCAAAACAACAAAATTGGGCTTTTCGAAACCAAGGAGTGCGCTGAGGCCTTGGGCGCTGCCTTCCTTCCTGTCCAAGGCGATATTTCCTGCCTGGATCACCACGAGAAAATGCTCCAGGAAATCATGGGACAGTTCGGCAGGCTGGACCTGCTGGTGAACAATGCCGGAGTCGCCCCTCTTGTGCGCCAGGACATCCTGGAAACCACGCCCGAGAGTTTCGACAGAGTGCTTGGAATAAACGCGCGGGGCGCTTTTTTCCTGACCCAAAAAATTGCCAAACAGTTGATTCTCCAGGTCAAAAAGAGCCCTGAGCCCAAGCCGATCATCATTTTCATCTCTTCGATTTCTGCCGCCGTCTCCTCGCCCTTGCGCGCTGAATACTGCATCTCCAAGGCCGCCTTGAGCCAGGCTGCAACTCTCTTTGCCGACCGCCTCTCGGAATACGGGATCAACGTCTATGAAATCCGTCCCGGAATTATCGAAACTGACATGACCACTCCTGTTAAAGAAAAGTATGACAAACTGATCGCCGAAGGGTTGGTGCCGCAGAAAAGATGGGGTTTCCCGGAGGATGTGGGAAAAGCCGTCGTGGCCTTAGCAAAAGGATATTTCCCCTACTCCACCGGACTCATCCTCGAGGTTAGCGGCGGGATGAACATCCGGCGGCTTTAAAAATTCGGAAAAATTCTGGGGACACGATACCGAATTCAGAAATTCGGTTCATGTCCCCGAATTTTTTTCCCAGAATTTTTTTTTGAAGCAAAATATGGTATAAATGCACGCTAAGGAGCAAAGAAAATGTCCACACAGAGAAATGCTTCAGGCCGTATTTTTTGGGGGCTCGTTCTCATCCTCGTCGGCGTCCTCTTCTTGCTCGACAGGATGGGACAGATTGATTTTGGCTCTCTCTTTTCCCGCTATTGGCCGCTCATCTTGATTTTCGCGGGACTAGGGCATCTCGTCGCCAACAACTTCCGTAATGCCGCGGGAGGCGTGGTCCTCATCATCATCGGCGGCGTCTTCATGCTGGCCAAGCTTGATATCCTCGAACGGAGCGCCTGGCATTATATCTGGCCTCTCCTGATCATCATCTTAGGACTCTGGGTCCTGCTCGGAGCAGTCGGCAGGCGTTCAACCGGAAAATTTCCGGGGGTTAGAGACGATGACCTGGATGCCTTCGTCATGTTCTCCGGCCTAAATCGCCGCATCGAATCCCAGAATTTCCGGGGCGGAAAAGCCACCGCCATTCTCGGCGGAATAGAACTCGACTTTACCCAGGCGAGCCTGGCTGAGGGAAAAGCATCCGTCGAACTGACCGCTATCTTAGGCAGCTTAGAAGTCAGGGTGCCGAAAACCTGGCAACTCCTGGTCGATGCACATCCTGTCCTGGGCGGAATCGAAGATAAACACAGGCATGTCCCCGGCACTGAAGGCGTCCAAACGCTTCATATCAAGGCCACCGCCATCCTGGGCGGCGTAGAGATAAAGGATTGACATGAAAAAAATCTTCTTCTGGTTTATCGCCGTCGTCATCACTCTACTTACTTTGGTCTATCAGCGTATGATGGGTCCCACCTATCCGTTGCCCGGGAAAGTCTCCTTGGCAGGCAGAGAGATCAAGTTCAAGTTGCCGAGGAGTGAAGAGATCACCAGAAATTGCGAAGTCGGAGTCAAGGTGGAAAACCTCGAGATCACAGGCCGGCTTCTTTATATGAGGTTCAAGACCTCCGATCCGTGGAGTGAAGTACCCTTAACGAGACAAGACGGCAGGCTCGTCGGTTATCTGCCGAAGCAACCCATGGCGGGGAAGCTGGCCTACAAAGTCCTCTTGGCTTTCCAGGAGAAAGAAATCTCTCTTTCCGGTGAGGAGCCGGCCATTATCCGGTTCAAAGGCGCGGTCCCAACAGCCGTGCTGCTCTGTCATATCCTCGTCATTTTCGCGGCCATGCTTTTCTCCATCCGCGGCGGAATCGCTGCCATTGATAAAGGAAGCAATCCCCGGAAGTATGTGCCTTGGGCCATCGGGTTTCTCTTTGTCGGTGGATTCATTCTGGGGCCTCTGATGCAGAAATTTGCCTTCGGCGCCTGGTGGACTGGATTTCCGCTCGGGACAGACCTCACTGACACCAAGACTCTCATCGCCTTTCTCGCTTGGGTCGCTGCTCTCATCGCCGGAAGAAGAGGGAAACCGGCCCGCGGCTGGGTCCTCGCCGCTTCATTGATTACGCTCATCATCTTCCTCATTCCGCATAGTCTTCTCGGTTCCGAGCTGAAGTATACAGAGCTGACTCAGTAGCTGATTCAAGCGTTCCGAAGAAAAACAAATTTTGGCGATGCTTCCCTTGGAGAAGACTTGAAGCCCGCCGAGCTCCGGATGGGTTTCTCTGGAACTCACCCTGCGTCCAAAACTAAGAGTTGATTAGAACACATCTCAACCCACGCCAAATGGAAGAGATTCTACTTGTTTAATAAATAAAGCAATGTGTCCCTCGATTATTTCCCTCTATCACTTCAGTTGGAAGCGGATGGTGACAGTAAAGACTATGGGGGTCGGCTTCCCGTCGATGATCGCCGGTTCGTATTTCCACTGCTTTAAAGCGTCAATAGCCGCCTGGTCGAGCTCAGGGATAGATTGGAGAACTTTAGCTCGGGCGACATTCCCTTTTTCATCCGTCATAGCTTCCAGGATGACAATCCCCTCAATGCCCGCTTTTCGCGCTTCTTCTGGATAAACGGGATTGACTTTCTTGATGATGCGGGGCGGGTTTACCTCGCCTGTTGCCCTCACCGCTCC
>CAZKEW010000169.1:0-4953 GCA_964551885.1 uncultured Eubacteriales bacterium | reverse complement strand
GCAATTTATCGTCCGGAAAGATATGAAAACCGAGCGGCCGATGGCGGAAACACCCACGCATTGGATCACGATGGGTTTTCATCAAGACCTGGACGAGGCGGTGAAAACAGCCCTGCGCGATGCAGTCCAGTTTCTATCTCAGAACAAAGGATTAACCCCTGATGATGCGTATGCCCTCGCCAGCATCGCTGTCGATCTGCGGGTGACTCAGATCGTTGACGGGAATAAAGGGGTCCACGCCATGATCCCAAAGGAAATTTTCAAAAAATAGACGTGCCGTCGCCATCGCGGCGCGCCCCTTCTGTCCTCCCTTGACATCCATCTTTCCCAGGCCATACAATTTTTGTGAAATTGGCAACGTGGTGATTAAAATCAAAGAAAGAGTTATTTTCATTTTTCTCTTTGTAGCCATGATAAATTTTGTTCCTCTGCTATCATTTTCCCAGGAAAAAAAGAAAGAAGGATTGGAGTATCAGATCTCAGTCAGCGCGATTTCCATAGCCGTCACAGTCCAGGATAAAGGAGGAAAGTATATTAACGACCTGACAGAGAAAGACTTCAGTGTCTATGAAAATGAAATAAAACAAGACATCAACTATTTTAAGCATGATTTCGAGGCACCTCTGAGTTTGACTGTTCTTCTTGATGTCAGCGGAAGTATGGCTCTTCAAGACAAACTCAAAGACAGCAAGGAAGCGCTCCGTTATCTCATCACTTCTCTTCTCAGCCCTCAAGATGAGGTCTCTTTATTGATTTTTGCGGATGGAGATGTGGAAGTTGCAGCGAAGTTTTCAACCGACAAAAAAGATTTTTTGACGGTCCTGGACAAGACCGAGGCTTATGGGCAGACCGCTTTGAACGATGCCGTAGCGGTATCTCCAGCATTTGCTAAAAAAGGAATAAACGAGAAGAGGGCTCTCCTTTTAATGACAGATGGAATCGAGAATGATAGTCAGTGTTCTCCTGAACAAGCTGTCGAAATCGCCAGGCAAGTGGATGTGCCCATCTATACCATCGGTTATACGATTCCCTTGAGTGAGCAATATTTAAGGAAGTACAAACGTGCCCCAACATTAACCTTCTCTGGGATCATTGACTCTCTGGAAAGATTCTCTCTGGCGACAGGAGGAAAGGCCTTTATCATCAACCAGGCTGATGAATTGAAAGTCGCCCTCAGAGAGATAAAAAAAGAACTGAGTCATCAGTACATCATCGGCTTCACGTCATACAAAAGCCCAAAAAATGATTTCCAGAAAATTAAGGTCGTGACTTCAAATAAAAAATATAGAGTGAGAACGAGAGAAGGATACTGATACAAACGCAATTAATGCTATTACGTAGTCATTGCGAGCGACCATCGGGAGCGAAGCAATCTAAGCCTGTTAAGTTGAGATTGCTTCGTCACCTCGTTCCTCGACACTTTACTTAATGCGTTTGTATTAGTATGACAGGATGTGATAGATAAGGTATAATAAGTTGCCCATTGTTAAGAGGCGATTACAATCGAAACGAATAGGGAGATAAAAATGAATAAAAACCAAATTACTTTTCTTGTGGGGACTGCGCTCTTCATAGGGTTAATATCCGGAATGGGATGCGTAACAAAAAAATATGTGCAGGGAGAGTTAGTTCCTCTGGATCAAAAAGTCGCCGGGATAGAAAACGCCATCGAGGAAAATCAAAAAAGAATCAAAGAACATGATGAGCGACTAGCCACGCTCGGTTCTCTCATGACCCAGCAGCAGTCTGAATTGAAATCCGTTGACGGCAAAATCGAAGAGGTCAGAAAATATGCTCAGGGAAAGTTGATCTTTAAGGAGATCCTGAAAAATAATGAAGCGAAATTCAAATTCGACAGCTCTGAACTGAGTGCCGAAGCCAAAGCCGCATTAGATAAGTTTGTCCAGACGCTCATTGCCCAGGATAAGGGTGTGTATCTTGAAATTCAGGGGCATACGGACAATACGGGGCCAGAAAGCGTGAATTTGCTTTTAGCAAAGAAAAGAGCTGAAGCCGTGATGGAGTATTTTTATAAACAGTATCATATTCCCCTCCATAGAATGCAGGTGATCAGTTATGGAAGCTCTGCGCCGATTGCAAACAATTCCACCCGCGACGGAAGAGCTCAGAACCGGCGAGTGGAAATATTGGTGTATGAATAGACTGAAGCTAGAGGGCCAGCAGAGAGCGTCCGTCAGAATTCTTTTAAAAAAGAGCAGTTGAAGATCTTGACCGTGCCGGTGCCGGAGCGCTGCACCTCCCCTCTCAGGCAACAGACGGGCGGCGAGCCGAAGCTCAGGCACTTCTTCTCGCCCACACCTTCTAAAAGGCCTGTCTCGTCCTCGAAAAGATAAAAGTACTTGCGGCCGCCATTTGTTTCTTTGAGGCGGGCGTCCACGACGCGCACAACAAGCTCGACTTGCTGGCCGGCGTAATTCCCTAAATCTCTGACCCGGAGCTCCGGCCTCTTCCCTTCAAAAAGCTCGAGAGAATCCTCCTCCGGGCTGAACCCGAGCGAATCGACGAGCATCTTCGCCTTCTCCAGCGGGTTCAAATCCGCGACCTCCTCCATGTCCTCAAGACCCTGGAAATAGCGCAATATCTGCCGCGTCCGCCGCGGCTCGAGGGAATCGAACACGCCGGCCTTGATGAGCGACAGGAGCTCCGCCCTCCCGAGATGGACGCGGGCCAGGAAATCCTCGATTGAAGCGAACTCGCCGTCCTTGCGCTCTTCGATGATCTTCTCCACCGTCTTCGTCGCCAGCACCTTGATCGAGGTCAGGCCGACGCGGATGTTCTGTCCCTCCACCTCGAAAAGATAGCCGCTCCGGTTGATGTCCGGCCCCAGGATCTTGATGCCGCGGCGCTTGGCCTCCTCGATGTACTCGGTCAAGGGATAGTAGCCGCCGCCGGCGTTGAGCACGGCCGCCAGATACGGGACGGTGTGATGGGTCTTGAGATAGACAGCCTGGTAGGCCATGGCGGCATACGAGGCGCTGTGGGCCTTGTTAAAAGAGTAAGAGGAAAACTTCTCCATGGTCGTCCACAGCTTCTCGACCTCGGCCGCCGTGTAGCCGCGCTCACGCGCCTCACTGAAGAATTTCTCTTTAAGTGCCGCCCGCGTGCCGTTCTTTTTCTTGAGGGCCCGGCGGAGAAGGTCGCCTTCCTCCGGCGGCATCCCGGCCACCCGTTCGGCCACCTGCATGACCTGCTCCTCGTAGAGGAGAAGCCCGCCTGTCTCGGGAAGGATTTTTTCGAGGAGCGGGTCGCGGAACGCCTGTCTCTTCTCCCGCGCGCGGAGGAGCGCTTCCTTCATCCCGCTTTCGGTCGGCCCGGGACGGATGAGGGCCAGGGCCTGGGTCAGCTCGTAGATCGTCTCCGGCTTCATCCGGCGGAGGAGGTTCATCATGGCCGGGCTCTCCACCTGGAAGCAGCCGATGGTCTGGGCCGTCTGGAGCAGCCTGTAAGTCTTGGCGTCATTGGGCGGAATGCTCCGGAGGTTCAGCCTCTCTTTGGTCTCGGAAATCGCCGTCAACCCCCGCACAGAAAGGAGGTCGAGCTTGATAAGCTTCAGGTCCTCGACGGCATCTCGGTCGTAATGGCTCATGATGAGCCCCTTGGCCGATTGTTCGAGCGGCAGGAAGCACGTCGCAGGCGCAGGCGTGAGGATGACGCCTCCGACGTGGAGGGAGATCTCGGCGTAGACGCCGCCGAGCTCGGAGGCAAGCTTCCAGATGTCGAGGTGGCCGGCCGCGGGCTTGTCCCGCCGCAAGTAATCGGGCTCGGCGAAAAACGGGATTCGCTTGCTCAGGGAGCGCGCTTCCTCCGGCGGGAGGCCGAAGGCCCGGGCCGTCTCGTAGAGGGCGGAGCGGGCGCGGTAGTTTTTCAGGCTGCAGACAAAGGCCGCCCCCGTCCTCCCCTGGTCGTATTTCTTCAGGACGTAATTGAGGACCTCGTCGCGCTTGCGGGAGTCGAAATCCAGGTCGATGTCCGGAGGGTCGTTGCGGCCGCTGTTGAGAAAGCGCTCAAAATAGAGGTCGAACTCGATCGGGTTGACGTGGGAAATGCCGAGGAGGTAAGCCAAAAAGGACGAAGCCCCCGAACCCTTGAGATTGTGGAGGATGCGGTGCCGGCGCGCGAACTCGATGACGTCGTGGACGATCAGGAAGTAGGGCGCGAACCCGGATCTTTCGATCACCTCAAGCTCCCGCCTCGCCCGCTGTCTCTCCCGCCAGCTCAGGTTCTTGAGACTCCGAAGGCGTTCCATCACCAGCGCTCCGAGCGTCGTGGGAAAAAGGTCCTCGAGCAGAGGCGGCACGATGTCCTCGAAGGTGAAGCGGCATTTCTCGGCAACTTCGAACGTCTGCGTGAACGCCGGCTTCACTTCGGCACCGAATTTTTTGATGGCCAGGGCTTCCTGGTCCGGGCCGAAAAAGTTCACGGTCCCGGCGAGCTTATCCTTTTCCGGCGGAAACGGAATTTTCTTGGCAATGGCATGGAGAAGGACGAGCCGGTCGGCACCCACAATAAACTTCAGAGGATTAGCCCAGACGAGAGGAAGGTTATAAGCACGCACCCATTCACTCACCTTCTTGAAATTAAAAAAATCGCAACCGACATAAAAATCCTCACCACCGAATGAGCCCAGGCCTGAGCTTGTGTCAGTGCTGTACAGCAGTGATAAAGGCCCGCAGTCCTCGATTTCCTCTTGGCTTTTGGCGCTTCTATTTCTTGCGAAAGATCTGAACTCTGCCGGCAAATCGATGTCCTCTGCCTTGGGAACATAGATTGTGATAAGTCCGTCCGTCGCCAATCGAACTGTCCCCTCACCTTTTTCCTTTTTCTCCCCCACCGCCGATAAACCGCCTGCACTCTTTTCCTTTGCCCCGACTTCCACTGTTGCTCTTTCCTCACCCCCTGCCTTTTTCTCTTCCCCCCACGCTCTTGCCTTCC
>CAZKEW010000168.1:0-5000 GCA_964551885.1 uncultured Eubacteriales bacterium | reverse complement strand
TCGGAAGGGAGCGAATCCCTTGACCAAGCTAAAAAGACAATCACGGAAACAGAGAGGCTACCGCTGGCTGGCCAGCTTTATAGTTGATTTAAAATCCAGTTTCTGCTATTTTTCCTTTTCGACTTTCGGAAGACCGAGGAGGTTAAAATGACAAAAATCTTGCTGTCCATCCTGTTTATAGGTTCCTTCCTGGCAATCTCTAGCGCCGATGCAGCAGCGGCCAACCCAAAAGTTCTGATGAAAACGAGCAAAGGTGACATCACCATCGAGCTTTACCAGGATAAAGCGCCCGTGAGCGTCCGCAACTTTCTCTCTTACGTGGATGAAAAGTTTTATGACGGGACGATTTTCCACCGGGTCATCAAAGGGTTCATGATTCAGGGCGGAGGGCTGACCGCTGATTTCCAGGAAAAAGCAGCAAAGCCTCCCATCAAAAACGAAGCGGCCAATGGATTGAAGAACGAGCGAGGCACAATCGCCATGGCCCGCATCCAAGTCATCGACAGCGCTTCCTGCCAATTTTTCATAAATCATGTCGATAATTCATTTTTGGACCATCGAGATAATACAGCCGAGGGATTCGGTTACGCCGTGTTCGGCAAAGTGATCGTGGGGATGGATGTTGTCGATGCTATAGCCGCCGCGCCCACGATGACGGCCCACGGAATGAGGGATGTTCCCCGCGAAACTGTCACCATCATTGCTGTTCAGCGATTAAATTAACGACGACGTCTCAAGAGACCTCGAAAGGAGGCGTGGATGAAGCATAAGATTTTGCTGCCTTGCTTTCTGTGCCTGATTCTGTTCTCCATTTCTTTGTCTTCTGCGTTCGAGAAGCTGGATCCGGATCTCGAAAAAGCTCTAAATTCTATCCAGCCCTTTGACGCCTACACGATCACAAAGATACTTTCTTCGGAAAAGTTTGCCGGCCGGCTGACCGGCCATGAGGGTTATACGGCTGCGGCCAAATGGGCTGCCGGCAAGTTCAAGGAATGGGGACTCAAGCCTTATAGCCGGGAACAAGGTTATCTCCAGGCCTATCCTTCTCCTTATGTGATTGTGGAAAAGGCGGAGATGACTCTCTTCCTCGAGGAAAAAGCAGAGGGCGCGAAAGAGCCGACGATCAAAGAGGTCGGGTTGCAGCCGGAAAAGGAATTCCTTCCTCTTCTCTTCAGCGACAGCGGCGACCGCACCGGGGAGCTCGTTTTTGCCGGCTGGGGAATCAGTGCGCCCGACCTGGGCTACGACGATTTCGCGGGCTTAGAAGTTAAGGGGAAATTTGTTCTCTGTTTCCGGGGGACGCCCGACGGCTCCGACAAGCGGTACGAGCCCTATGACCATCACCGTTTCCGGATGAAAACGGCCAAAGACAAGGGCGCCCTGGGCATCATCTATATTTATGACGAAATTGCGTCAAACCCCAACGGCGACTGGATCGAAAGCTTCACTCCAGCTGAGGTCAACACAAAGATTGCGGACCTGATTCTCAAGGAGAGAAATATGACCGCAGCCGACCTAAGAAAGGACCTTTCGACCTATAAAAAACCTCTCTCCTTCCCTCTCCGGGCGAAAGTCAGTCTCAAGGTCGAAGCGAAAAATTTTCCCGACGGCGTCGGCTACAACGTTGTTGGCTACGTCGAAGGTTCCGACCCCAAACTGAAAAAGGAATGCCTGGTCATCGGCGGGCATCTCGACCATAACGGCCTCCATCTGGATCTTCTTTTTCCCGGCGCCGATGATAATGCCAGCGGCAGCGCTGCGGTGATGGAAATCGCCGAGGCTTTTTCAAAATTGGGGAAAAAGCCCAAAAGGTCGGTTGTCTTTGCCCTCTTTGGAGGAGAAGAGAAAGGCCTTCAGGGATCAGGCTATTTTGCCGAGCATATTCCGCCTGTTTTCGGGAAGGTGGCCGCTATGTTCAACTTCGACATGGTCGGAGAAGGGGATAAATCGGGAATCGGCTACAGTGTTGATTTTCCCGAACTCAAAGCCATTATCGAGGAAGCCGATCAACACGTCAAGACGCTGCGGGGATCTTATCCGATTCGAGGAGTGGGAGTAAGAGGCTCGGACTATGGCCCGTTTTATCAGAAAGGAATCCCTTGCGTTTCCTTCCACTCCAACGGGCCGCATCTATATTACCATCAGACCGGAGATACCATCTACCGAATCAATCCAGATATCATGGCCGATGTTGCCCGGCTCGCTTTCTTGAGCGCATTCGCAGTCGCAAATAAATAGCCTCAGGGGTGAAATGGATAGAGGCAAGAAAAAGCCTTGCGCCAAACCTAAACGGAAGAGAATTCCGAAAAAATGAAGGCCGAAAAAGTCCAGATCAAAATCCAGCGGGAAAAAAGAAAAAAGCTTCACCTTGTCCCTTTTTTCCTGACGGTTTTTATTGCCCTGATCTTTTTTCCCGTGGCCCTGATTCACGATAAGAAAGCCTCGCCAGAAAAGCCAGCGCCTCCGCTTGCGGCTCTGCCCGCTCTGGAACAGGCCTCTCCGCAGTTCATCGAATACAAGGAAACTTTCCGCCCCGGAACCACCATAGGCGAAGTCCTCTCCAATTACCGTTTTTCACCCCTGGAAATTCAGACGCTCTACGACCAAACAAAGCCGGTCTATGACTTGCGCCGGGTCAAAGCCGGCCAGCCTCTCCGCCTCTATGCTGTCCCCGAAGGAAAAATTGTGCGGTTGGAATATGATATCGACGAAATCAATTATCTCTCCATTGACAGGGACGATGGCCGGTTTGAGGCGGCGCTAAAAGCACATCCGGTCGAAACGAAGATCGGTATGATCGGGGGGGCCATCGAAGAGAGCCCAATCTTGGCCTTCAACCAGCTCGGGGAGGAGGACATCCTGTCCTTGTCCTTCGCCGAGCTTTTTGCCTGGGATGTGGACTTTTACATTGACCTTCGCCAGGGCGATACTTTCAAGGTTATTTTTGAAAAAAGATATCTCCGAGAAAAATTTGTAGGATATGGCAATATCCTCGCAGCTGAGCTGACCAATCAGGGAAGAGTCCTTCAAGCCTTCTTCTACACTCCACCCGATACCCAAAAACCCGAGTACTATGACCCAGAAGGAAAATCTTTGAAGAAAGAATTCATCAAATCGCCGATTAAATGGGCCAGGATCACGTCCCGCTTCAGCCGGAACCGGCTTCATCCTATTCACCAAGTCTACCAAGCCCATTACGGCGTGGATTATGCCGCGCCGGTTGGAACGCCTGTCCAGGCTACTGGCGACGGCACGGTCATTTTCGCGGGCTGGAATGGAGCCTCAGGCCGGATGGTCAGAATCCGCCACATGAATGCCTACGAAACGATGTATCTCCACCTGAGAAGCTTCGGTCTAGGTATTAAGGCCGGAACAAAGGTTAAGAGCGGCGACATCATGGGCTATGTCGGGTCATCCGGGGAATCTACAGGCCCGCACTTGGATTACAGGATCAAGTTGAGAGGCAGCTATATCAATCCCCTGAGCTATCGGTTCAAACCGGTCGAACCGCTGAAAGAAGAATTTTTGGAAGCTTATAAAAGGGAAATCGAAAAATATCGGGTTCTCTTGGAAGATCCCCTTGTTCTGGTAAGCTCTAGCCTATTTTAAGCCAAAGCCCTTTTCTTCAGTTCTTGAGTTTCTGTCCTCCCCCCTCTGATTCCTTAGTCCGAGGAGCTCCGGAAGAGGGCGTATCGGAACTGGGCGGTGGAGAAGATGTTCCAGGAGAGCCGCTTTCCAAAGTCGCACTGCCGCTGAGGCCGTGCTCAGTAAGTCTTAAGCCCTGACTCACATTGCGGGAAGAAAAACCAAGCTCCGGGCAGGAGATCTCATTGTTCCGGCTGGAATAAGAGATCTCGACTCCCAGCCGCAATGCTGTTTTGACATCCGGGTTCCAGTCCCGAAACCTGAAGGACGGTTGAGACAAAGAAGCCCCGGGCACCGGCCCAGGAGAATAATTCTTCTCTGCGCCTTTTGATTCTTCAAAGCGAGAAGGCGGAGTGATCTGACCCGGCTTAAAATGCGTATCCTGGAGATGAACAGCTCCCGGTTCATTTTGTTTGTTTGGGGAGGGGACAGTGCGAGCTTCTAACTCAGAGATAACCCGGCTGCGTTGGATATTTCTCAGAGCATCCCTGGAAACGTCTTGCGGCTTCGCGGGAGAGGTTGTTCTTTCAGAAGGCGAGAGGGATTCCCGCTGCTTGGAGAATTGCTCGAAACCGATGATTCTCTCCTGTATTCTCGGCGAGGTGAGATCGCCTCTCTTGACGATAGCCGCTTGACGGGGAATGTTCTGGAGTGAGGCCAGGACGCTCTCGTCACCCCTCTTTAAAGCAGCGACGGTAAGCTCATAAGCCTTTTTCATTTCTTTGGGCAGGGGAAGCGGAGGCGCGTCTTTTTTCTTTAACTGGTCTTTGCGGATGCTGTGAAGAGTCTTATCCGGGATTTGTCCAGGGGGAATAGGCTGGCCAGGGCCTGGCTGGTAATAATAATCTTGATATCCAGCGTAATAGAATCCCGAAATATAAGTTGGGCCGTAATACCAGTCGAACAAAGTCCACGGCCTCCAGAAGTAATGCCCCAAGTAAAAGTCCCAGACAGCCCAGGCCGGGGCGAAAGCTGAGCCTGGAAGCCACAGCCACCCCTTATTCTTGTCCCACATCCAGATACCTAAGTGATAGGGCACCCAACCCCAGGGTTCGGAGGGGATCCAGAATAGCTGGCTTTGGTAGCCGGCCCATTTTCCGTAAATATAAGGCGACCAATTTCCCCAGGGATAATAATCATTGTAATAGGGGCGCCAGACATAGCCATAGAGGTCATGCCAAACCCATTGGCCGTATAAATTGCCGAAATTCTGCGCAAAATAGAAAACTGCTTGGGGAAGATTTTGGATAGGCTTGGGGAGGAAGCTCCCTTCATGAAGCGCCATGAAGTTTTCGTTGATGGACTCATTCCAGGATTTAAAATCCGAGAGCAGGGCATACTCTGCAGGCCGGGCC
>CAZKEW010000167.1:0-5014 GCA_964551885.1 uncultured Eubacteriales bacterium | reverse complement strand
CAAAAGGGCCAAGGGTCATGCCTCGCTTTTCGAGTTCCCTGGCGATGAGCTCCTGCTGGGCAACGGGCCGGTCCATGATTCCGTTGTCAAACATGGCGCTGAACCCTTCGTCAGCCGCAAACTGAATCTGGGCGACAGGGTCCTCGCCGGCATGATTCTTGAACTGGCCGAAGCTCGGAGCGTACTTCAGCTTGAAGCGGCCTTTGTTCGGCGTAGATTTTGAGGCCTGGGATGCGACTCCTTTTGCGGGCGCTGAGAAAGCAGCAGCCGCGACGGCAGCGCCGATCCCTTGGGCCAAGAAATCCCTCCTCTTCATCTTAAACCTCCTTGAGACTCGAGCTAACCTTAGGGCAAAGAAAACATAAATGGAAGGAAGGCAAAAGTCAAGAAGGGAAGGATTGGGTGGAGCGGCTCGCTTCCCCGCGCATACGCGGCGGACAATGCAATAAGGACGATTCTCCCGGGAGAACCGTCCCGATGTAACAATTTTTCTTGACAAACAGCCCGAATAGTGTAACTCTATACGTACATGTTAATTATAAATAATGGTAATATAAACGCATAGGTATAATATGAATAACAAAGCAGTTTTCACCCGTGCTGAGTTTCTTTCGAAATTCAACCTTCCGGAAACGAGCCTTCGGGAGTGGGAAAAGCTAAAGCTCTTGAAGCCGGTGGGATTCACAGACAATCAGGTCGCGCTCTACTCTGAGGACATGGTGGACAAGATCGGGCATATTCAAAGGCTGACTGAATTAGGCTACGGGCCCGAGGAGATTCAAAAAATTATCAAAAAGGTGGGATTGCCGAAGACTGTCCAGAAAAAAGACCGGGCGAAAGATTCAGGTCAATACCTTACCGTTGGAGATTTGGCTGAGCGCGTGGGGTTAAGCCCCAGGACCATCAAACACTGGGAAGATAAGGGCATCATCGAGCCCGAGATGCGGAGCGAAGGGGGATTCCGGCTCTATTCAAATGTCTATATCTATTTATGCAAGCTGATCAAAGACCTGCAGCTCTTCGGGTACACTCTCGAGGAAATCAAAGGCATCTCTGATTATTTTCGGGACTTTCTGGCCATCAAGGACAGCCTCGAGTCATTCCCACAGGCCGAAGTATCTCGAAAATTGGAAGCTATGCTCAGCGAGATCAAAGTTTTCTTAGATAAAATGGACCTTCTGAAAGAAGGGATTGAGCGGTGGGAAGACCTGCTGAAAAAGAAGAGAAAGGAAATCTTGAATCTCAGGAGCAAGAATCAGAAGAGGGCTGAGAAGTCAAAAGGAGATAAAAATGAGTAAAATTGTTTTTATAGAGCCAGAAGCTCCGAATTTGCATATTTTTTCCCGGTTTCCCTTGCCGAGGCTGGGCACAATCATTTTGGGCACGATGATGAGGAACCGCGGCTGGGACGTGGAAATCTTCGTCGAGCAATTGCGCAAGGTCGATTTTGAGGTCATCGAATCGGCCGACCTGGTGGGCATTTCGACCATCACCTCCACAGCCCCCAGAGCTTATGCCATTGCCGATAGAATCAGGAAGCGCGGGATCCCGGTCGTCATGGGTGGACCCCACGTGACGTTTATGGCCGAAGAAGCGCTGGAGCATGCTGATTTCGTAATCCGCGGCGAGGGAGAACAGACCCTGATGGCTTTTATCGACGCCTGGGAAAAGGGAACGGGTTTCTCTGGAATTCCTAATTTATCCTATCGAGTGAACGGTGAGGTCGTGCCCAACCCCCTTCAGCCTTTTTTGAAGGACCTGGATCAAATTCCTTTCCCGGATTTTTCCTTGTTGAAATCGCCGAAGCGAGGGATAGGAGGGCGAAATACCATCCCTGTTCAGACATCCAGAGGCTGTCCTTTTGACTGCTCCTTCTGTTCGGTCACCGGAATGTTCGGCAAGAAATACCGGTTCCGCTCCACTCAAAATATTCTTGAAGAATTGAAGCGGTACAACGACCGAAAGAATGCCATCTTTTTCTATGACGATAATTTCGCGGCCAACCGCCAGCGCGCCAAAGAGCTCTGCGAGGCGATGATCAGGGAAAAGCTCAGGTTCAAATGGACAACCCAGGTGCGAGCCGATTTGGCCAAGGACGAGGAGTTGGTCGGGCTGATGAAGAAAGCCGGGTGTCACACGGTGTATATCGGGTTTGAATCAATGAATGAGGAAAGCCTCAAGGCCATGAAAAAACGGCAGACTGTTGAAGAAATGGTCCATGCTGTAAAAGTTCTTAGAAAACACCGCATCAACATTCACGGGATGTTCGTCTATGGCTTTGACGAAGATGACTGGCAGACCGTCAAAAAAACGGTGAAATTTGCGAAAAAGTCTAGGCTGACCTCCACCCAATTTCTCATCCTGACCCCCCTGCCCGGTTCTGAGTTCTACGACAAAGTGAACAAAGAAAATCGGATTCAATTTCGCGATTGGGCTCTCTATGACGCGCATCATGTGGTCTTCCAGCCTACTCGCTTTTCACTTTTTGACTTGCAGCGGGCCCAGATCTTCAGCCATAAAAAGTTTTATTCACTTAAAATGATGGTCAGAAGATTTTTCAAAGGAAAATGGGTTGACTTGAGCATCGCCGGTTATGCCAGGAATTTGAACCGAGTGTGGCAAAAGAGGAATGAGATGTATCTCCGGGTTATCGCACTGCTCAAGTCCAAGAGGGGGCCCAAGATTTCGATTGACTATAGAGAAGAGATTATCCTGGACCGTTAGAGGGAAATCTTCACCCCGGCCTGGGCAGAGAACCCGAGCGTTCCGTAGCCGAAGACCATCTCGTATTGTTCATCGAGGATATTATCCATCCGGCCAAAAACCTGGACGCGAGGGCTGAGGTCATAGGAGATGAGGCCGTTCAATAGGGAATAGGGGGACAGGGTTACAGCCCGGGACGGCCAAGCCCAAAAATCCATGTCTTCCCTTTGTCCGACATAGTTGCAAGAAAAAGACGCCCTTCCCTTTTTAAAAAATGAAAGGCTGAGACTCGCGGATAATATATTTTTCGGCCTTCTCAAAAGAGCAGCCCCGGCGATTTTATCCTTGGCGTCGAGGCGGGTATAAGAGGCGCGAAGAAAAAGGCTTTTGTTCGGCCTTCCCTCGAGCTCTATCTCTATGCCCTTAGACTCCGCTTTTCCAATATTCGTGTAGCCCTGGACAAAATCGAAATTGATCAGGTTCTCGAAGTTGTTCTGAAAATAGGTTGCCGCTAACCGCATTCTTTCTCCGAAGAGCGGTTGCTCTATCCCGGCGTCCCAGCCCAAGGATTTTTCGGGCCTGAGATTTTTATTGCCGATCGGGCCAAAATAAGTTCCCGGAGCGTAGAGCTGGTAGAGAGAAGGCGCTTTAAAGCCCGTGCCCAAGCTGGCTTTGATCTTGGTGCCGCTTGTCTGGAAAATATAGGCCGAGGCCAGGCGAAAGGTCACAGCCTCTCCGGCCTGGCTGTGATGATCGAGGCGAAGGCCCACAGTGGCAAAGAATTGACCGGCGAAACGAATGTGATCCTGAAAGTAGATGCCCGTCATCATAGCGCTCTTCATCGGGAAAAAACTCGATGAAACGCCCCATGGCCCTTCGGCAAGATACTTCGATTCCCCTTCTTCCGTTTCATATTCAACGCCCACGGTCAGCGTGTTCGAGGGGCGAAGGAAAAAGTTGTTCTGCCAGTCGAGCTTGACCAGGCGGCTTTTATAGAGGCCGTTCTCTGATTCAAAGGGGTGGGCTTCGTCAGCAGGGTTGTCGTTGGTGCGCCGGGAGTCAACAACCCCAAGGGCGAGCTTCTGTTCCCACCGGTTCCTGAAGAAAAGGCCGCGGAGTTCGCCCTTGATAAAAATGGAGCGGTAGTCCTGGACACTGTTGGGGTCATCGCCAAAAGGGCCTCCAAAATTGTCGATATCCGTTTTGGCCTGGACAGAGCGGGCCATAAGATAGATTTCCAGATTATCCTTGAGCGTCAGGCCGACTCTTCCGGAAAGAGTAAGATTTCTGTAGCCGTCGATTTCGGAGTTGCCGGGTAAAGTCGAATCGGCCGCAGAGATCCCTTGCGTCTCGAAACGGGAAAGCCCGAAAGAATAGTCGACTTTTTTGGCCGAGCCGCTCACTCCTGCCTGGCCGGAGAACGTTCCGTAGGAGCCGCCGTTCGTGGCAAGCAAGAATCTCGGGTTCCCCTCTCCTTTTTTGGTGATGATATTGATGATGCCGCCCAGAGCGTCCGAGCCGTAGAGCGGGCTCTGCGGCCCGCGGAGGACCTCAATCCGTTCAATATCTCCAAGATAGAGATGAGCCAGGTCGGCGGAGCGGGAGGGGTTGATGGGGTCGTTGAGTTCAATACTGTCTAAAAGCACCAGCGTGTGCTCGGAATTGGCTCCCCGCAAAAAGGCAGAAGCCGCCTCGCCTTGACCTCCGTTCTGGGTGATGGAAACGCCCAGGACGTCCCGGAGGACTTCCAGGACTGAAGTTTTCTTGAGCCTCTCCAGGTCTTCCGAGGATATCACGGTCACCGAGCTGGCCACTTCTCTTGCCTGAGCCTCCAGGCGTGTGGCCGTGACGACGATTTCGTGATGCTCTTTTTGCTCTTGGGGAAAAAGAAAAAGCGGAAGAGAGAAGAGAGCGAGGGAAAAAACAAAGAACAATTTTTTCTTCATCGCAGCTTTCCTTAATCTTAACCCCCGCTTTTTTGGAAAAAAAACAACCCGATCTTCCTCCCGAAGATGGGCTGGCAAGGCTTAAAGCAGGTCTCCTGACTTCCGGATCAGCCTCTTCCCAGGCCTTCCTCTCCTCAGGGTAAGGAAAGTGGCAATCTCTGGGATTCGTCCCCGGTTACAGTAGCGGGGGCTGTGTCCGCTTTTCACGGACTTCCCTAAGCTTTAAACCCTGGACTCGATTTTCAAAGAGAGAAACAATGATAAGACAGAGGCACGGCCGCTGTCAAATGTTATTAGCCTAAAGATAGCATTGCTATTTCCGTGATTGTCTTTCGAGCTTGGTCAAGGGATTCGCTCCCTTCCGA
>CAZKEW010000166.1:0-5068 GCA_964551885.1 uncultured Eubacteriales bacterium | reverse complement strand
AGCCAGAGCATGTGCTCATTCGTGTGGTTGATCGAGCAGTGGGGGACCTTGTTATTCGGCGGGATAAGGAAGGCTTCGCCGGGCTCCTGCCAGAGGAGCCGGTTGCCGAAAAACAAAAGGCTCTTTCCCTTGAGCTGGCACCAGACCTCCTCGCAGCCAGGACCGTGGACATGCGGTTGGGCAATGTCGAAATTGTCGACGGAGACGATGGCGAACCCCATAGGATTGGCGAACTTTGGCGGTACATCATAGATAAACCCGCGGCCGATATGAGCCCAGTGCACCCCAACACTTGGGGTTGAATCATGGTAGCTGCCGACCGACATCTCTTTATTGGGCGCAAATCCCGCTCCGATCTCCTCAACGACGAGAATCATCTCCAAGGCCTCTTTCGAAGGGTTGAAAAAACGATATTCAAGGCCAGCCGGAATGACGACCGCTATCCCCTCTTCAAGCGCAGCTTCCTTGCTGCCGCCCCTCACACGTCCGCTTCCGCTCATCACATAGAAAAAAGCCTGTTCTTTATCGCTTCTGTGAGGCTGAGTATTGGAGCGTGGCTGAAGGGCCGCTCTCTTGTAAGCTTTGATATATTTGAGGACCGCTCCTTTCTTGGGAGGGTGGAGAGGATCTCCTGGCGTCAAGATATCGCGTTCGATGAGCCCGCCGTGGCCTTCATAAGGAAGAGAATTGCGCCAATGGTTGATGTAGAGGTCAACATTCGTGTCCACTTCCGGATGCCTGTGGCTAGAGACAGCATCCTCGGCAAACGAGGGGTCCGGCTCCACGGTAAGCTTTTGCTGAGATGAGATTTGAACAAAAAAGCCAAATCCTAAAACGAGAAAAAGGACCGTTCCTAAGAAGAGTAATCTTTTCATTTTAACCTCCTTATCTTTTCATTCTCGGACTTCGCTTCAAAATGCTTTATATTAGGAATAATCGTTTCGATAGGATTCTCATAATTGATAGATCTCGGCCATCTTTTTGTGCGGCTTGAACTTATAGAGGCACTGGTCGAGAGGGGTGCCGAGAATCTTGATTTTTTCCAAATCCCCCTGCCCCATTCCCGCTTCGGTCATGGCGGAAAGATAAAGCACAACCTTGGGGTCAAAGCCCATCATTTTTGTGGCAAAACTGTGTCTGCGGCTAAAGGATCGCGGCTGGCCAGGGCGACCCCGGCCTCAAAAGGCGTGCCCCAGGCCGGCCCTCCCTCGTTGTAGGATGGGTCCGGCTCAAGGGTGAGTTTCTCTTGGGCCTGGGACATGACATTAGCAAAGATTATTATTCCGATCAAAACAATAGAAAAACTAAAGATTGAAGGAGAAACGAGCTTTTTCATCTTTTCCTTCTCCGTCCACTGAATGACAACTATGTCTGTTCTATATTATAGGCGAAAATTCGAGTCAAATGCATACGAAAGCGCCATGATGGAGAGGTGAGGGTTGGGGGTTCAGAATCACGAAATAAGGGATTTGTCTAATGCATGTCCGTTGATAAATTCTGCGAATTCGCTATGATATGCGTAAGTAACTTCGCTCGCGGCTTAAACTTTTTCACGCGCGAGGGATTCATGGAAAACAAAAACGAACTGAATGTGACCATAAGAGAATACGAGTCGACTGACTTGGAACAAGTGCTCGCGCTGGTGAAAGAATTGGAGTCTGAGATGGCCGAGAAATTCAAGGCCGTCGAGATAAAATCAGGGATCGAAGACTACCGGAAGCGCTATCTCAGTCCGGCCAATAAATTTAAGACTTTTGTGGCTGTCGTTGACAACAAGGTTGTCGGATATCTCATGGGCTACCCTTCCCTCGGCGCCCCGGAAATTGATAACATGTACGATATCCTTCCCCTGCCGCCGGGATCGACGCCTCCCGAGTTTTATCTCCAGATCACCTTTGTCTCAAAACCTTACCGCAATAAGGGGATCTCGAAAAAGCTGCACATCGCGGTCATCGATTATGCCCGAAAGCAAGGGCACAGAGAAGTCTATGCCTGCATTGCCAAATGGAACGACCCGGAACTGAAGGTCATCCGCTCATTCAAATTCAAGGAGAAGGATTTGGGTTACCGCTACCGGCTAACTCTGAAGTTATGAATCCCGATTAGCCCGGGTCCCTCTTACAATTTATCCGTAAGTCCGATCCCCTGAAGAAAAAGAATTTACGCTTTAATAGCCTTCCCTTCTGTAGCTTCTCTTGAACCAAAAGAACACCGGAATCCCGACCAGGACCATGCCGATGGCAATCGAGGACTCGACCGGCCGCTCAAAAAAGCCCAGGATGAGAATTGAAATCCCCGCCAAGGCATAAATGAGAGGAACAACGGGAAAGCCTGGAAGCTTGTAAGCGCTTGCCTTCGACTTCCTCAATTTAAAAACCCCGAGGACAGCGAGAATCGGAAAGATTCCCAAGGAAAAGCCCATGTAGGTCAAGATCTGGTCAAATGTCCCGAATAAGACCAAGACCGCAGCAATGAGGCCTTGAAGCAGGATGGATTTAGAGGGAACTTTGAATTTGGGATGGACGGAAGAAGCGAAGGGGAAAAAATACCTGTCAAGAGCCATGGCGTAATACACCCGCGGGCCGAGGATAATGAAGGCGCTGAGCGATGAAAACAGGGCAAAAGCGATCAGGACGGACAAGACGCTCTCAAAAGATCTTCCGAAAAGGTTGCCCACCGCCAAGCCGCCGATCGAGATTACCCCGGCCATCTTATCGGGAGGGACGGCATAGATGTAAAAAAGGTTCAGGCAAAGGTAAAGAAGCAGGACGATTCCCGTGCCCAGAATCAAGGAACGAGGCAAGTTTTTCTGCGGATTTTTGATCTCCGACCCGATATAGCCCGAGGCGTTCCAGCCGCTGTAGGCGAACATGATCCACATCAGCGAAAGGCCAATGGTCTTCCATCCCCCAAAATCAAACCGAAAATCGCCGCCCGCAGACAAATGCTCGAAGCTTCCCCGCCCCGATGAAAAACCAAAGACAACGAGTCCGACGATGAGGGTCACTTTGAGCAGGGTCAAGAAATTTTGGACTCTCGACCCGACCTCTATCCCTCGGGCATGGATGAGCGTGAAGGCAAGGATAACCAGGATGGAATAGGATTTTTTTAGAACGGTTGCCTCGATGGAGCTATCAAGGAGGCCTAAGCTCGAGAGCCCGGGAAAGGCTCTGGTCAGGTATTCTGAAAACCCGATAGCGGAAGCGGCGATGGGGGCTGAAAACCCGGCAAAAAAGGACACCCAGCCGCTCAAAAACCCGAACACAGGATGAAATAATTTTGAAAGGAAGGCATACTCTCCGCCGGCCCGAGGAATGGCCGCCCCTAACTCGCCATAGCTCAGGGCGCCGCAAAGGGCGATCACTCCCCCGACAACCCAAAGCGAGAGCATGAGCAGGGGTTTCTTCAAATCCGCCATCAACAGACCGGAGGTGGTGAAAATTCCCGCTCCGATCATGTTGGCGACGACGATATTGGTCAGAGGAAAAAGGCCGAGTTTCCGCTCTAAGCCGTCTTCAACCTTCAACGTTTACTTTCCTTCCGGCTCGGCATGAACCAGGACGTGGTCGAGATTGGAAATCCTCTTCTTCAAAGAGTCTTCGATCTGGCTGGAGAGATTATGGACCTGGATGATGGAGAGCTCTTTATCAAAGCTGCAATGGAGAGATACGGAAAACTTTTTCCCATGGCGGCGCACTATGACATCGTGGCAACTGGAATGTCCCGCTATTTCATCGGTGATTTGTTGTATTATTTCGACAAGTGCCGGTTCTTTGGCCGTCACATCCATACCATCCCCGATGCCGGTGCCGCGGGATTCAAGATGAGTGTTCACCTGTTTGATTTCGGGCATGTCCTCCAGCAGGTCTTTCTCGATATGGCTGGCCATCTCGTGAGCCTGATGAAGGCCAAGGTGATCGTCCACTTCGAGATGAAGGTCCACATAGACCTGGCCCTTGTCCTCATGCATGCTGATGTTATGCACGTACATCTGGTTCCTGTAAGCCACCGCGCGGATGCGCTTAGCCATGGTCTCCCGCTCGACTTCCCTCGGGTCGGTGTGAATGACAACGTCGGCGCCGGGGGCGACACCCTGAACGCAGGCTTCGACATCTTCGGCGATACGGTGGGTCCGTTCAAAAGACAGGTTGCGGTCTACTTCCACGGTCATGTCCACAAAATAGCTGGGCCCTGACCGCCGCACTCTGACCTGGCCGATATTCATGACACCTTCGACTTGTGCCGCGGCCCCAGTAATTTTTTGAGGCAGCCCGTCGGGCGCCCGGTCCAGAAGGACATCAACTGTACGCTTACCCAGCTTGTAGCTCACGAAAATCACGATAAAAGCCACGCCGAGGGCTGCGACGGCATCGGCCTTCTGAAGAATATGGGCCTGCTTGGGAAAAACATTTTGTCCCAGCCAGACCAGGATGAGTCCGACGATAACTACACTGGAGCTCCAGATGTCCGTCGAAAAATGAAGAGCATCCGCCTCAAGGGCCTGGCTGTGATGTTTTCGGGCGGCATGGTAAAGCATTTTGGACCGGCTGCGGTCAACCGCAATCGAGACGGCCATGACCAGGAAAGCCCAGAGACTCGGGTTGATTTCAGAGGAACGGAAGAAAATGCGCTGAACCGCTTCGTAGATGATCCAGGCGCAGGTGATGAAGAGCAAGACGGTCTCGACCAGCGCCGAAAAATTCTCAATCTTGCCGTGGCCGTAAGGATGATCATAATCAGCCGGCTTATCGGAGATGCGCACCGCAAAATAAGTCACAAAGGCGGCCACAAGATCCAAGCCAGAATGAGCGGCTTCAGCCAATATGCCCAGACTGCCGGTGGTCAGCCCGACAACCAATTTCATGGAGGTGAGGAAGAGGGCGGCAATCACGGAGTTGCCGGCTGCAGATTTTTTTTCTTTTAAGGCAGATTCTATTCCCATTTGTTTTTTCATTTTAGCACAGCGTCCAAACGACCTCAACAGACTCAAAAAAGGCAAGCATCCCCCTTTCCGTAATTAGAACATTGGGAGGGTTGGAAAGCGATGAAGCGACCATGCGAGATTTAG
>CAZKEW010000165.1:0-5158 GCA_964551885.1 uncultured Eubacteriales bacterium | reverse complement strand
GTATGCAAACAGGTAGAGGCTCTGAAGTAGACGTTCAGGGCGTAACTCATTCTGTTATAAAAGAGCCAGGAATCAGTGATAATCGGGTCGCGTTCGGCGATAATGATTGCCCCTATCCGGTCCAGCTCGTAATCATAATATCTGGGAAGGTTAAAAAACCAGGTCAGGGGCAGGCCCATGAGCGAGGCGGAAAACATCCCCGGTCCGTAAGCTTTCTCCGCCACTTTTCCTGTGGAATAAGAATTGATCCCCTCGTCGAGCCAGGCCTCCTCGAATTCGTTGTTGGCTATCAGCCCATACCAGTAGCCGTGTCCGAATTCATGGATGATGACCCCTTCGGGGGAAAGGACCTTTTTATCCCTTAAAACGCCTGTCCCGGCAGTGAAAAGCGTCGGGTATTCCATGCCGCCGCTTCCGGTCCGGAAAGGCGGGTCAACCATGGTCACGGTTTCGTAGGGATAGGGGCCGTACCAGAGGCCGTAATATTTAAGGGCCAGGCGCAGAGCTTTAAAGTGGCGTTCGACCTGGGCCTTGTGCTCCGGCTCGATGAGAAGGATCATTTTCACGTTGGGCAGCTTCACGTCCTCGAGGGGAAGGTTAAGTTTCCGGGAGATTTCTGCGTATTCCTGGTCTGAGACTTCCTTGTCAGCGATAAAATCGCGCTCGACTTTGATGTAATCGGGATCCGTTGTCCAGGCGAAATCATGGATTTTGTTTTGTTGGTAAGTATAAGTGACGGTTTTTCCCTTTTCATCGGATACGGCAGTGACCTGCTTTCCTGAAGCCCCAACGACAAAAGAAGAAGGAACAGCGATGTGGACGGTGAAGTCGGCGAAATCGGCAAAGAATTCAGAGCTGAGGTGATACTCATGGCAGTTCCATCCTTTCCCCTCCTCATAGACTCCGGGTTTGGGGAACCACTGGGCGATAAAATAGGAATTCTGGTAATACCCAGAGCGCAGGACCGTCCTGGGGATTTTAGACTTGAATTCAAGCTGCAGATGGACTTCCTCACCCGGGTTTATGGGTTCAGGAAACCGGATTCTGACGACAGTCTGATCACCTGGATTTCGGGGCATGTCCGACGCCATAAACTCGAGTGTCGGCATCAGGTCTGTGCCATCGGCAAGAGTGAAGCGGGTGATATCGATCCATCCCCAGCCTCCTTCTTCCATCCTTATTCCCAAGAGCCTCTCCGCTCGTGATTCCTCGAAGACGGTGCTTTTTTCGTTCTTAAAGGCATTCCAGTAAAGATGGAAAAACATATCCGGGATAACGTCCTGGGTCTGGTTTGTCCAGAAAATCTCCTCCTTACCTTGGAGCATTTTGTTCGTGTCATCGAGCTCAACCCAGATCTCGTAGCGGATCGGGCTCGTCCCTAAGGAAAGAGGGTTTTCTTGCCCAGCCTGTAAGAACGGAATACAAAGAGTCCACGCTAAGCTCAACGTGAGACAGACGGAAAACTGTTTTTTCATTTTTCCCTCCCTAAATGTGTGCTTACGGGAATGTATTTTTAATCATTTCTTCCCAAGTTTTGATCCTCGGGAAATACATGAATTCGAGAAAAAGCGAGACGAAAAGAAGATAGTAGAAATCTCTGGATGCCCCTGTGAGGAGAAAGAGGACGAACCCCAGGAGTGCAGGGATCTCAGCGAGGACAGAAATGATGATAGCGGCTCGGCTTAATTTTTGGATGAAGATTTGGGGAACGTCCCCGCGGTTTCCCTTGAGCAAGGTCCGGCCGAGGATTCTGATCAACACCACGACAAGGACGGCCAATCCGTAGAAAAGATAACGCAGGATATGGATATCTGATGTCAGGATGAGACCTTTGAAGGGCTTTAGCTCGGACTTTATAATTTCGACAATGACTGCGTAAATGAACAAAGTTGCGATAATGGCCCCGCTAACGAAGACTGTCATGCGGAAGGACTTTTTTAAATCAGAGAATGGGTCCATCTCGACCTCCTCCTTTCTTTATAAATAAATTTTTCCGAAAAAATGAGAATTGATTTTAGCAGAATTTGGGTTGTGGATCATTCGATATAAAGAAAAAAGCTTTTAAGATATTCGCTTTCCGGATGGTAGATGTTGACCGGGTGGTCATAAGCGAGATGGGGTCTTTGCAGCAATCGAACCCTTCGGCCGGCTTCAGCTGCCGCCTGAAAAATGACCTTCTGAAATAGAGCCTCATCCACAAAATGAGAACAGGAAAAAGTGAGAAGCAAGCCTTGGGGAAGAATCTTCTGCATCGCCAGCCGGTTGATATCCTTATAGCCCCGGCAAGCCTGGATTACATCCGTCTTCTTCTTGGCGAAGGCCGGCGGGTCGAGGATGATAAAATCGTAAGGAAGCTCTCGGCGTCGCAAAAGCTCGAAAACGTCCTCGATAAAAAAGCCATTAGCCTCTTCAGAATAGCCGTTGAGGAGGAAATTTCGCTTGGCCAGAGCTATGGCCCGCTCCGAGGAGTCTGCCGAGTCGACCTTTAGCGCGCCGCCTGCCAGGGCGGCGATCGAAAAAGCGCCGGTATAGCAGAAACAATTCAGGACTTTCCGTCCCTTCGCCAGGGATCTCACCAGCCGGCGCATCTCTTTGAGGTCGAGGAAGAAGCCCGTCTTCTGCGACCCGATTATTTCGACCAGAAAGCGAAGCCCTTCCTCTTTGATTTCGACCGTCTCGACTCTTTCTCCATAGAGAAGGCCTTCAAAATCAGAAAGCCCTTCTTCCCGCCGAGTCGGGAGGTTCGATTTTTCATAGATCGAGCGCGGCGATATTTTCCTGGCTAACAAGTCCAGGAGAAAAGGCTTGAGCTTCTCCATTCCGAGCGTGGCCACCTGAACAACCAGAACATCATCGTAGCGGTCAACGATCAACCCGGGGAGGTTGTCCCCTTCTCCGTTGATGAGCCGGCAGGCATTTGTTTTTTCGTCGAGGAGCCTTTTCCGCAGCGCCAGCGCGCTATCCACATTTTTCTCTATGGCCTCGAGGGGCGGCGTCTCGTCGAAGCTCAGCATGCGGCCGATAATAGAGCTCTCTCTATTGAAATACGCATAGCCCAAAAGGTCGCCGTTGTCGCTTCGCACGGGGAGAATGCCGCCGTCTTCAAACGTGGGCAGGCTCTTGACTGCACCGGAGAAGATCCAGTGATGCCGGTTGCGGATGGCTTTGTCTTTGTTTCTTTTCAGGATGACGGCTGGTTTTTCCATCTTTTTGCCGGACGGACGAGTTTCTTGAGCTCCTGCGCAACGGTCTTATCAGGCTCCCCCAGCGGATATTGATTTAATTCTTCGAGCGAGACCCAGCGGATTTCGTCGTGGTCATAAAGGCTGAATTGGCCGCTGACATGAGAAACTTCATAGGCCAGGAGCTCGAGGGAGTGAGTCGGGGATGCGTAACAAGCTGAACAGAGAAAATTACCCACTCGCGTCTCTATGCCGAATTCTTCACGGAGCTCCCTCTTCAGACCTTCTTCGGGAATTTCTCCTGGTTCCAGCTTGCCGCCGGGAAATTCCCAGAGGCCTTCAAAACGATCTCCCTTTTTTCTCTTCGCGAGCAGCATCTTGCCTTCTTTCTTTAAGACGGCTGCGACGACTTTTTGCATCGGTCATTTATCATATTTCTCCGCCGGTTTTTTGGCAAGCTCAAGATCTTTCGTTTTCTTCTTCGACGACATCCTGGAGCTGCTTCAGAAAATCTGGAATCGCAGAAGTCACCCGGTTCCAGTTGGGAATCAGGGGTGAATAGAGGGGATTCTCCAGGAATTCTTTGCCGGCGATCTGGATGGCCTGAGTGAAGGCTTCAACAGTGATCGTTTCCTGGTGGCGGTCAAAGAAAAGGCCGTTGATAGCGGAATCATCGTTGTAGCGTTTAATCGCGTCCTGGGCTGTGCGGAGGTAATTGATCACCAGCGTATTAAGCAGGCTTTCGCTCAGGACGGCTCCTTCGATGGCCAGGTTGCGGAAAACGGCCTTGGCAATATCGACCGCCATTTTCATCAGCCCTGTCTTGGGGTTTTCCGCTGAAAGGGGTTGATGTTTGTGCTCATATGTTTCGCAGAGCTCGGCCTGGCAGATTCTTCTCCAAGAAACATTTCGGTAAACCTCGGCTAAAGTCTCGACCTCGATTCCCCAGTCGGCGGGGATACTGTTGATGCGGGCCAGGTCAGCGATCATGGAAAATTCTCCGGCCAGCGGGTAACGAAAGCTGTCTAGGTAATTAAGAAAAGGCAGGTAGCCGAGAAGCTTCTGTAGACTTCTCAGGATAGGAGTGACGAAGAGCCGGGTGACGCGGCCGTGCATGCGGTCCGTGACACGCGCGTAATACCCTTTGCAGAAGGCGTAATCAATGTTCGGTGAGGCAACGGGATAGCACAATCTGCCCAAGAGTTCGCGGGAATAATTGACGATGTCGCAGTCATGAAGGACGATGACTTTGCTTTCTTCGCGGGCGAGGATGTATCCATAGGCAGTCCAGCAAGAACGGCCTTTGCCGTCATCTCCCGCAGGAAGGTCATTCTTGGCCAAGAGTTCGTAGAGCTTTCCAATTCCTGGGCCTGTGTTCCAGATGACGCGCGTGCGCTGGGGCAGCACGGAGAAAAATTTCTTGGCCTTTTTGAATTGTTCTTGGTCGGTTCGTCCCATGGTCACAACAATCTCATGGATGTAGGGGACTTCCGCGATTTCCTTAACGATATTTGGCAAGGCCGCTGCTTCGAGCTCCGAGTATGTCGCGGGCAGCACCAGGGCGATGGAGCGGTGCCGATTAAACTCGGTCAGCTCGTTTTCCATCCTTTCCAGGTCCACCTTGCCGAAACGATGAAAGGTGGAAACGACTCCGGTTTGATAAAAGTCAGCCATGAGAACCTCCTTCTTTAGGTTTTTGGTTAGGCAAATTGATCGATGAGCCTTAAGACAGAAATTCGGAAGCCTTCTGGGCCGGGGGCAGGGGCATAAGAAAGATTGCGGAGCTTCACGGCAGGGTCATAGCTTCCGTCCGGTTTCTGGACCAGAACCGGACAATCAACGGCTTCGAGCATCGGCAGGTCATTGAGGCTGTCTCCAAGGCCAATGGTGATAAACTGATTTCCGGTCTGGCGGCAGATGTCCACGAGCAGGGAGACAGCTTTTCCTTTGTCGTTGGCTCCTAAGAGATGATAGAA
>CAZKEW010000164.1:0-5203 GCA_964551885.1 uncultured Eubacteriales bacterium | reverse complement strand
TCGCATAAGAATATCTGCCGCATGTATCAGTCTTTAAAGATCTAATAACATCCTCTTATGATTTTCTCTACTCAGAGCGCCTGCTCCAAGAAGGCCCTCTTGAAGAGGCCATCGCTGTTTGCGAAAAAGAATCACCTTTGACAACGCTTCCTCATCCATCCTCTTTACCATTATCGGCTGGCCAAGCTGTATGAAAAGAAAGGCCTCAAGGCGAATGCGGCAGAACAGTATCAGCGCTCTCTCGATCTTTGGAAAGACGCTGACCCCGGCCAGCCTGAGTTATTTCCTGTTTCCTCGGGCCAGCGAAGCAAAGACACCGGCGAAACAAAGCCCTGAGAAAATGAGGAAGCCGGTCTTGACGCTGTGTAAGAATGCATCGTAGTTGGCAGGAGTAATCTTAACCTTGCCGACATAAAGGGCAAAGAGCATCATGGCGATTCCCATGCTGAACATCTGACCGACCAGGCGCATTGTCCCAAGCGTCGCCGCGGCAACACTTAAAGATTTTTTCTCCACCGAGCTCATCACGGCGTTCGTGTTGGGCGAAGAAAAGAGGGCGAACCCAAAACCCAGAAGGGCCAAGCTTCCGACAATAAAAACCAAAGAAGAGTTTGCTTGGAGGAAGGCCAGGAGAAAAAGCCCGCCGCTCGAAAGGGCCATTCCTATAGAGGCCACAAGGCGGGGTTCAATTTTGTCTGAGGCCCGGCCGGCAAAGGGTGAAAAAAGAGTCATGACCACAGGCTGGGCGATCAAGATCAACCCGGCGCTCTGCGGACTCATCCCTTTCAGGTATTGGAGATAAAGGCTGAGAAAAAAGCCCACAGCAAAGGTGGCGCTGTAATTGATTAGGGCAGCCAGGTTGGAAAAGGCAAAGACCCTATTCCTCCGGAAAAGCCCGATGTCGAGAACAGGGCTGGCCGTTTTGATCTCGTAGAAGGCGAAGCCGGCGGCCAAGACAAGACCAGCGAGAAGAAGCCAGACACCTCGGGTCTGCGGGAGCCGGGAAAACCCGAGCATGACTCCGACAAGGGCGAGCCCGTAAAGAAGCGAACCCGAAGAATCGAACTTTTCTCCCCTCGCCTCGGCCCACTCGCCTTTGAGCTTCCAATAAACAATCACGATCACGAGGAGACCCAAGGGGACGTTAACGAAGAAAATGCTCCGCCAGCCGAGATGCTGCGTGATTAAGCCTCCAAGCACAGGCCCGAGAGAAAGCCCCAGATAGGTCGCAGCGACGTTAATGCCGAGAGCCTTCCCTCGTTCTCCCGGCGGAAAAACAGAAGTCAGGATGGCGACACCCGTGCCGAAAATCATCGCTCCCCCGATCCCCTGCAAGATCCTGAAAAAGATCAAGGCCAAAATCGAAGGAGAGAGGGCTGAAAGGAGGGAAGAAACAGTATAAACCAGGATGCCCCAGACAAAAAATTTTTTTCTCCCGTTGATATCGGCCAGCCGGCCAAAAGGCACGAGAAAAATGGCTGCGGCCAAGAGATAGGCAGAAGCTACCCAACCCAGGGTAACGGCATCTGCGGAGAATTCCCGGCCGATGGAGGGAAGGGCAATGTTCACCGAGTTGCTCATAAACGGCGCGAGAAAAGACGCCATCCCGGCAACGACCGCTGCCGCAAGTTGGGCTTGTTTATTCTCTTTATCCATAGTTAATCTATATATTTTATAAAAATAATAAAATAGGAAGCAATCCTAAGTCATGGCGAGACATCGAAGATGTCGTGGCCATCTCCTCGGCTTTTCATGAGATCGCCACGCCTCTTCCTGAGGCTCGCGATGACATTTTCTGAACGCGCCGCGATAGGACCCTCTCTCCAACCGGCACTTTCGTAGAACCCAAGATGTTTCTTATCTAAGCTGCAGGCATTTCGAATCTCTTGATTCTGAACGGATAACTTTGGCCAGGCCATCATTTGAGCTTGAGGACGATCTCGCGCCTTAAGAACTCGCGTTCTTTCCCCACGGGAAACTGGATGAGCAGCCGGCCACCGGAAAGCTCGGCTCCCGCTGCCCCTTCCACCAAATTTCCATTGGCTAAATTGAGGGCATAACTTTCGCCGGCCAGCCCCTCGACTATAGCCTTGAGATTCTTTCCACCAAGCTCCAGGCGGATAATTTTCAGGCCCTTGTTGAAATCTCCGATCCTTGACTCAAGGTCAGGCGGCAGAAGCTCAACGGTCGGTTCAAATTCCACCTCGACGACATCCTGACCGGTTAGGCCAAACTGAATCACAGGCTGCACAACTTGGCTGGAAGGCGAAATCTTAAAATCCACAGGCTGACCGTTGAGCTCGGCGCTGCGCACGCGGGTCCCCACACTTAACGCCGGAGCAAACTGAATTTTGAACGAGCTCCCCTTCGTCGAGCGCACCTCGAGTTGAATCTTGTTCAACTCGCGTCGGTAATGAAAAACGAATGTTTCCGCGGCCAGGCGTAAGTTCTCAACCGAGACCTCAGGCCAGTCGGCCGGAAAACGCGGCTCAAAAAAGATTTGCTTGGCGGGGACATCTGCCTCGAGGCCAAGCATTCCCCTGACCAGCGGCAAAACCACGCCTCCGGTAGAAAACCCTTGATGGGACACAGCTTCCTGCGGCCAGATGCGCTGCGAGCCGGAGAAAAGTTCGGTGACGCAGCCCAGAGCATTATCAAAGACATGGTCAGCATTGCCCATAAGCAATTGATATCCCTGCAAGCAATAATTGTTCTTATAGAGAGCTGTTGCCACCAATCCTGTAAGGAATGGCCAAACGGCGCCATAATTGTAATTCAGGGGCTCGTAAAGCGGGCTTTTCATGGAGAGCATCCGGACACCCCAATCTGTGGTGAGGTCTGAGGCGCAAACTTTATCCAAAGTCTGAGCGGCATGCTCGGGGCTGCCCATATTCCACATCAAAGGCACCGCGCACCAAGGCGTCAGCTCTTTCACCTGCTTTCCATCGGCGTTAAAGGCATAAGAATACCGGCCGCTTTGCGGGTCCCAGAATTTGGCTTCCAGGGTGGCCAAAGCTTTCTCGTAGTCCGCCGCCGCTTTTGCGGCCAACTTCTCGTCTCCCATAGCGCGACTGATCCGCTCCATGCTGAAGGCAGCCCGCACCCAGATCGCGGCAAGATAAATATCTGTCTGGATTCCTGTGAGTGAGCCGAACTCGAGCGCTCCCAGCCCCGCCTTCCGGTTGTCCATCAGGCCGTCTCCGTCAACGTCGGTGGAGAGGCACCATTCATAGGCGCGACGCAGCGAAGCCCAACTTTGCGTGAGGAAATCTTTATCCCCGCTCCTGAGGTAATAATCAAAGACGGCGGCTATATAATAGGGCGTAGTGTCACCGTGAATGTAGCCATACGGATAATCCTTAAACCAGTTGATGTAGGAAGCGGCCTGGGAGAGCTCATGGGCCATCTTTCCGTCCTCCCGCTGCCACTTCTGGGTGAAAGCCAGCGCCTCTTTCGTCGCCCCGCAGGCGCCGTAACTATTCAAGCTAAGAGAATTGAGATAAGCATCCGTGCCAAAAAACCAGCCGAAGCCAGGACGCCCGCCTGTTCCTGACGGCCCGAGTCCGGCCACCAAACCTTTGCCCAAGTCGGGATTATCGACAAGAAGATTATCATAGGCAACCTTGGCCCATTCGAAGGCAAGGTTGAGCTTTTGGTTGGGAGTGTGAACCTGGAGGGTTTCCTGACTCAGCTTATTATAGTGCTCGAGAGCCGAGAAGTAAACGGCTTTTGGATCAGAGGCCAGCTTCTCGTAAACCTTTCTGATGTCTTCTCTTTTCCCTTTGCCTCCGGCCAGGATGATGGGAATGAACTTACCCCTGACCTCCTCCGGCTTGTCGACAGCGATGGTGAATTCATTAGGCGTATCAGAAAGCATGTGGGCCGGGGTATAGGAAATCCCCTGGGCGGCAGGAGAGCCGGCAAAGCCGTGATTTTTTCTCGTCGGCTCGGAAATGAGGTAGGCCTTAAGCTCCGCATCCCAGTAGGCATATTGTCCGCCGATGCCGGCAGGCCACATCGGCTGGAGAACGGGGAGGAAGCCGGCGACAATGGTGAGAGGCTCAGTGGAGTCCACATCAAGGAGGATGACAGCGCCAGGCTCCTCAATGGCTGTGACAAAAACGGCTTTCACTGTAAAGGATTGATAGGTGTAAGTCAGGGTTGTAGCCGCAGGCGTCACCGCCACAAAGCGGACGATATCCTTCGCCGGGATCGGCCGGGTGCTGTTTTTGACCAGGAAAGAGAATTCAAAATTCCGCAGGAGCTTCAGCGGGTAGGCCCAGGCTTCGAATGTTCCGCTTTCAAAACCCAGGACGGCAAATTTCCTCCCCACTTTATCGAAATAGGTCTGGGGCTGGGCCAGCCGCTCGAGCGTCATCCCATCCCGCTCGATGGGAAAGCCAGGGACAAGACCTTTTTGAGAAAGTGCGGGTATGGAAACCCATAAAAAAATAAAGGCGCAAAGAAGCAGGTGATTAGAGATTTTCTTTTTTCTTTTCATGACATCCCTTTGATTGAGATTTTTGGCTTGAAGATAAGCCTTGCTCAACCGTCAGGAATTATATTTTAGGCAAAAGATGATTTCAAATGGATACTTTTCTCGCAAGCATCCCAAATTCCGTGATAATCAAGCAGTCTTGTAGGACGAATCCTGTCACAGCGCGTCCCCGTCCGTCCTCGCTCCACCCATCCCCCCGTGGGGAACACCTTACGCTGCGAGCGTTGCGGGGACTGGCGCCGCGCCACCCATCGAAGTCTGTAGCCATCACGTTATTTGGGATGCTTACTTTCAGATCAAGGTAATTGACAGCAATTCATTAATGGGGTCAGGTCTTCATTCTTTACTTAACTTCTTTTCGAGCACGGTCTTGAGTGAAAAATGAAGACCTGACCCTTTTAGAATTAGCCTCGGACGAACTTCCGCCGCCATCTCAGGGCCACATTGACCAGGATGATAAGAACCTGGACCTCAAGCAGCGGCCCGATGACCGTGGCGAAGGCCTCCCCGGAATTGATCTCACAGGCTGATAAGGATTCCTTGTTGACCATTCAACTCGACAATATCAGCAAACGTCTTTCTCGATAGAATAGTTAACTAGGGCAATTTCGCCAGCATAGTAAAGTTAGCTGACTATTTTAATCAGGGAGGCATCTTTTTTCCCGTGATAATAAAACGACGATCAGAGTAGGGTGGCACAGCGCA
>CAZKEW010000163.1:0-5239 GCA_964551885.1 uncultured Eubacteriales bacterium | reverse complement strand
CCGTCGCCGACAACGGCCACGACTTTATGGTCTTCCTTGAGTTTGTCCCGAGCCACGGCAATGCCCATGGCCGCAGAAAGAGCGGTGGAAGCGTGCCCCGTATTATAAATATCATGTTCGCTTTCCTCCCGGCCGGGAAAACCGAGGAGCCCACCATGTTGCCGGAGCGTGGGAAACCGATCCTTCCTTCCCGTCAATATTTTGTGGGTGTAGCATTGATGGCCGACGTCCCAGATGATTTTATCCTTGGGCGAATCAAAGACGTAATGGAGGGCAATCGTCAGCTCCACCACACCGAGATTCGAGGCGAGATGGCCTCCGTTCTTAGAGACAACTTCGAGGATCAAGGCCCTGACCTCGTCAGCCAGGAACGGAAGCTTTTCCGGCGAAAGTTTTTTCAAGTCTTCGGGACTTCGGATTTCATCCAGAATTTCAGGCATGTCTTGCCTCAGGTTTCAGGCTGAGGAGCGAGGAAGCTAAATACCTGAGCTCTCCGGCTCTCCGTGTGAAACCAGCCAATGAATCCAAGGCCTTTTGGACAAGCTCCTCCAGCCTCTCTTTGGCCTTGTCCAGCCCAAAAAAACCCACGTAATCGGGCCGCTGGGGGCTTTTCTTCTTCCGTTTGCTCTGAGAATCAAGAATGTCATCGCGGACCTGGAAGGCCAGTCCGACATTCTTCCCATAGTCCATTATGGACCGCCTCTCAGCGGGCCGCGCCCGGCCGAGCAAAGCTCCCACCTCCACGGCAGCAACGATCAACGCCCCTGTCTTTTTTAAGATGAGCTCATGGACCAGCTCTTCCGTCAGGTTTCGAGGCTCGAGGGTGATATCCAGGACCTGCCCTCCGATCATCCCGGAGACTCCGGCGCTGTGACTGATCGCTCTGATGGCTTCCTGTTTCTGCGGGAGAAGCTCAGCGGAGACCGAGGCGCCGGCAATGATTTCAAAACCTAAAGTCAGCAGGCCATCCCCGGCCAAAAGAGCAATATCCTCCCCAAAAACTTTATGGCAGGACGGCTTTCCCCGGCGAAAATCGTCGTTGTCCATGGAAGGAAGGTCATCATGGATGAGAGAAGAATTATGGATGAGCTCCAGAGCGCAGGCAAAAGGAAGAAGGACATCCCGGCGGACTCCAAAACAGGCTCCCGAAGAAAGAAGGAGAAGCGGCCTGAATCTTTTCCCCCCGGAGAGCACGGCATACCGCATGGCCTGATAGAGGAGAGAATCTTCCTGCGACAGAAGGCGCCGCAGTTCCCTCTCGACGAGATTTCTTTTGGATTCGAGGCTCTCTTCGACACGCATGGTCTAAAAGGGAGTCTCCTCTTTATCCTCCTCTTCCTCTTCTTTCTCCTCTTCTTCCGGCGATGAAAAGCCCTCTATTTGTTCAGGACTGAAGGGCTCCTTGCGGACCTCCCCTTTTTCATCCTTGAGAAGGATTTCGACTTTCTTCTCCGCTTTTCCGAGCTCCTCCCTGAGGAACTTGGCCAGCTTCACCCCTTTTTCAAAAAGGGCCAGGGACTCGTTCAGGGAGAGGCCACCCTTTTCCAATTTCTCGACGATATTTTCCAGGTCGGCTAAAGCTTTTTCAAAATTCAGGCTGGTCATTTTTTCTCCTTTGTCAAGCGCTCCCTTAGGAGTATTTTCCGGTCGATATTCTTTGCCTGGCAGGTGAACTCGCCTTTATAGAAGGAGACTGTGATGTCTTTGTCTTTTTCGACGTCTTCAATCCTCCGGATGAGTTGGAGGTCATCCTTCCAGCAGAGGGTGTAGCCTTTTTTAAGTATATTCAACGGGCTGAGGTTATGCAACTCAAGGGAGAGCTTCTCCCACTTGGCCAGAAGGTTCTGGACCAAGCTCTTGATGCTGTTGGCCATCTTCTCCCCGAAGAGAAGGACAGAGGCTCTGTTCTCAGCAAGCGACATCTTCTTGCGGCGGAGGATGTTTCTGGCCCTCTCCTCGAGTTCATCTACTCTCTGCTCGAGGTTGAGGAGCTTGATCCTGAATTTCTGAAAAATCCTATGCTGGCTGAGGTTAAAGACCTGCTGCTTCAAACCCTGCAAGAAATATAAGGACGTCTGGACGAGCCCTTTCTCCAGGTGTTCGATATGGTCGGCGAGCGCCTGTTCTTTTTCGATCACGATTTCCGCGGCCACCGAGGGCGTTGAAGCCCGGACATCGGCCACAAAATCGGCGATGGTAAAATCAACCTCATGGCCGACCGCTGAAATGATAGGGATGGGGCAGCGGAAGATGGCCCGGGCCACCTTCTCTTCGTTGAAAGCCCAGAGGTCCTCGATCGAACCGCCGCCGCGGCCAACGATCAGGACGTCGATATCCGGCTGGCTGCCGAGATAATCAATCCCCTCGACGATTTCATCGGCCGCGCCCTCGCCCTGAACTTTGGCGGGATAGATGAGGATGTGAACCCGGGCAAATCTTCGCTCCAGTGTCCGGAGGATATCGGCAATAGCGGCTCCGCGGGGAGAGGTGACGATGCCGACCTTCTTGGGTAGAAGAGGGAGCTTCTTCTTGTGCTTAGGGTCAAAAAGCCCCTCGTTGCGGAGCTTCTCCTTCAACTGTTCAAACGCCAATTGAAGAGCTCCCTTGCCTTTCGGCTCCATACGCTCGGCGATAAGCTGATATTCTCCCCTGGGCTCATAGACATTCAGACGGCCGCGGCAGATGATTTTGAGCCCATCTTTCAACTCAAAAGAAACCTGACGGGCTTCGCCGCGGAACATGACCGCACGCAACTGACTCTGCTCGTCTTTCAGGGTGAAGTAGAGATGGCCGGAGGAGTGACGGTGGAAATTCGAAATTTCCCCTTCCACCCAGAGCGGAGGGAAAGCGTTCTCCAGCTCCAATTTGACAAGCTTGGTAATCTCTGAAACCGTATAGATTTTAACGGGCATCACCAGGGTTTCGTTATTCACCTTTTTCCTCAAAGAGGATTTCCCTCCGGATAGAAAGAGATTTTCCTGTCTGAGTCTCAACTTCAACGAAGACCGCGGAAAAAAAGATGCCTTCCTTCTCCGGCTCGAAGCGCTGCGGCCGGGACGTCAGAAAGCGGGCTAAGGCTAGATCCCGGCGGATCCCGATCACGGAATTGTATCCTCCGACCATGCCCACATCCGTGATATAAGCCGTCCCTTTGGGGAGGATCCGCTCGTCAGCCGTAGGAACATGGGTGTGAGTGCCGATCACTGCGGAGACTCTTCCGTCCAGATACCAGCCCAGGGCTTGCTTTTCGGATGTGGCTTCGGCGTGAAAATCGACAACAATAAAAGGAGTCACGGCCCGGAGCTTTTCCACTTCTTCATCGGCCACCCGAAACGGGCAGTCGATGGGCTCCATAAAGACCCTTCCTTGAAGGTTCAGGACCGCTGCCTTCCAACCGTTCTTGCCCTCGAGAACGTAGGACCCTTTTCCCGGATTCTGAGGAGGATAGTTGGCCGGCCGAAGAAGCCTCGGCTCGCGGTCAAGATAGGGAATGGCTTCCTTCTTATCCCAGATGTGATTGCCCGAGGTAAGGATATCCGCCAGGCCGAAGAGTTCCCGGCCCACTTCTTCAGTGATCCCCGCGCCTCCGGCGGCATTCTCGCCATTGGCCACAACAAAGGCCGGGGAATATTTCTCCATAAGGGAGGGCAGAAATTTTCTCAGGGCCGAACGGCCTGGACGGCCGATAATGTCACCCAAAAAGAGAAATCCCAGCTTATCTGGCATATTCTACGGCCCTCATCTCGCGGATGACAGTGACTTTGATCTGTCCGGGATAATCCAGCTCGTTTTTGATTTTCTGGGCGATTTCCTTGGCAGCCACAGCTGCCCTCTCGTCAGAGACCTTCTGACTTTCGACGATGATCCGGATCTCCCTGCCCGCCTGCAAAGCAAAGGCCTTAGACACGCCTTCAAAAGAATGGGCTATCTCTTCGAGTTTCTCCAGCCGCTTGACATACGTCTCCAAAAGCTCGCGCCGCGCGCCTGGCCTGGCCGCAGAAAGGGTATCGGCCGCCTGGATAAGAACAGCCTCGACGGATGCAAAATCGACATCGCGATGGTGAGAGGCGATGGCCTGAGCCACGGCATTGGATTCGCCGTGGCGCTTGACAAGCTCCACGCTCAACTCTGTATGCGTCCCTTCCACTTCTCTGTCCACAGCTTTGCCGATGTCATGCAGCAGACCCGCCCTGAGCGCCACTTGAGTATCTAACCCCAGCTCTTTGGCCATGAGGGCGGCCAGCAGGGCCACTTCTTTGGAGTGCTGGAGGACGTTTTGGCCGTAGCTTGTCCTGTACTTCAGCTTGCCGAGGAGTTTCACGAGCTCGGGGTGGATATTCTGGACGCGAAGCTCGATGATGACCGATTCTCCCTCTTGCTTGATTTTCTCTTCCAGTTCCGCTTTAACCGTCTCGACGATTTCTTCGATACGGGCGGGATGGATCCGTCCGTCGATGACCAATTTTTGGATGGCCAAGCGGGCCATTTCGCGGCGGATCGGGTCAAAGCTTGAGAGAATGACCGCCTCCGGCGTGTCGTCGACGATGATATCCACTCCCGTGGCCAATTCGAGGGCACGGATGTTCCGGCCTTCTCGGCCGATGATGCGGCCTTTCATATCTTCGGAAGGCAGGTCAACCACGGACACGGTCGTTTCCACGACATGCTCTGCCGCGGATCTCTGGATGGCCTGGCTGATGATTTCCCTGGCCAGGCCCTGGCTTTTCTCCCGCGTTTCTTCTTCGATCCTCCTCAGAGACTGAACAGCTTCGAGCTTCGCTTCATCCTCAATCTTTTTGATGAGCAGGCTCTTCGCCTCGTCCTGAGTTAACCCCGAGATTCGCTCCAGTTCCTCCATCTGCCTCTTGATCAAGCCGGTGACTTTTTCTTCCTGGAGGTCGAGTTCTTTCTCTCGCTGATAGACTCGGCGCTCTTTGCCCGAAAAATCCCTCTCTTTTCTTTCCAGGGCCTGGAATCTCCGGTCCAGGTTCTCTTCCTTGTTCACCAGCCTTCTTTCCATCTCGTTGATCTTCTTGCGTCGTTCGCGGGTCTGCTTTTCGAACTCTACTTCAAAGTTAAGATTTCTCTCTTTAGATTCCAGCGCAACCTTCTGGGCAATCTTGGCGGCTTCCATCTTCGCCTGGTCCAGGATTTTCTTCGCCTCTTCTTGGGCTTGAAACAGAGCCCTGGCTCCCCGCCGCTTTTTCATCAGGAAAACCAGGAAAAAGACGACCGCGAC